>JBBABK010000051.1:0-10217 GCA_041657685.1 Phycisphaerae bacterium
GAAGTATCAAATCCCCGATGCGTTCAGAAGCCTTTACGTTTTCGCCGTATAATTCACCGGGTGTTACAACCCTGACAAATAACGGCTTATCATCACTACCTTTAACAGACAAAAATTTCCGCCTGAGTTTTTCAATTAACCTGTTATATTCCTCACCCGGCTCCACCGTTCCCGTCGGCTGTCTGCCTTTTAAGTTTATATAAAGATGGCCGGCCGGTATCGCCGTATGAAGCATAAACGCTTGCGATTTTTTTAAATTTATCCCGAGCTTTTCCGGCTGCGCCTGGGCGAATCCCTGCACCGGTCTTGTTACAGTCGCAAACCCGAGCTTTTTTCTTATTTTTTCAGTTGTTTTTTGAAAGGATTTTCCCCACGCCGAATTGGTTTTGAGATATCCCCATTTTTCCAGGAATAGATTTGCCCTTATTAAAGCTTTTAAACGGTCGCCTCCATGGTCACTGATTACAAATACCGCGGCATTATCCCGCTCGGCCAAATTCAGTAATTCGCCGACGCATTCGTCCAGTGACTCAAATGCCTCGAACATTTCATCGCGATACACGGGATATTCATCCCTCGATGCGGCACATACATATTTCCACAGAATGTGATTCATCCCGTCTGTATCGTGAAACTGAACGACCATCAGGTCACAATCAATTTTGTCGTTTGCCATTTTCGCGGCGAGAACTTTCTGGCGAAAACTGTTTTTATAGACATTTTTTAACTGGATAATTTGTTCGTACTCATCTTTCTTTTTTTCTATTCTGCCGCAAAAATCATAATCAGGTATTTTTGCAAGAAGCTCACCCCTGAAATCCGGCGGATAAGTAAAATCCGACTTAATCCCGCCAAAACCAAGCCCGGCTGCCATAATGCCGTTGATCTCGTAACAGGGGAATGTCCAGGGCACATTTATGCTGACTATTCTGTATCCCTGCCTGCTAAGCTGCTGATACATATTCGGCACAAGACAATGCGTGGAATTTTGAACGCCGAGCGTGTTGTCTTTCATCGAATAATAATGAAAACCCGTAACACCGTGTTTGCCGGGATTGCAGCCCGTCAAAAAACTTGTCCAGGCTACCGGGCTTGCAGGCGGCTCCGTCGAATGCAATATCCCGCAGCAGCCGCGTTCTTTGAGCTTGTGCAGATTGGGCATATGATTTTCAAGCAGGCAATCATCCAGTACGTCCCACGTGCCGCCGTCAAGTCCGATTATCAAAACTTTCATTCATAACCCTTTTCCTGGCAGGTTTGATTCTACACAGCACAAGACCGGTTTTCGGGATGCCTTGATGAGCTGCTTACCGGCGGCAGGTTCGTTTTCATCAAATCGATATAGTTATTGGTGGAGTACTGGAAAAACGGGCACGATTTTTTATTGCATAATACCGTGCTCGGCAGCCTAAGCGCCGCGGCCAGCGACGCACTTCCGGTATACATAAGATATCGCTGCTTCGCAGAAAACAACGCGTTCGCCAAATCCTCTATTGTTTCAATTTTATAAACAGCCGGCGACAGATATTTTTTTACCTTTTTTTCAAGGCAGTTCTTCTTTCTCAAATGCGTGCTTGCCAGCATTACGAAATTATCTTCAATGCCTTTAAGATAATCTATGTATTTTTGCTGAAATTGCGGGTCAAAATATCCGTTTGCTTTTCCGGACGGGCCAAAGCTGGGATTAACTATCACGGAGTTTTTCAACTCTTCTATTAATTTCGGCTTGTAATAAACTTTAGGCAAACCATTAACTTCCAGCCCGAACAGATTCTGGAAATACTTGTCCATTGTAGTAAAGTTTGATTCAAGCAGTTCATAAGTAAACCAGCCGTATTCGTCTGTAAATTCCACGTAGGGATTCAGCTTCCATACGAAATCCAGTATGGCTTTCGAATCAAACACAGATTTATTCGAGATAAAAGTCTTTATGTTTTTTTGTTTTAGCAGCAGTTCCGGCAGCGATGAATAGCTTAGGTGGTCGCCGAGGCCGCCGAACGGAATCTGGATTACGAGTCTTCCTTCTTTTTCAGCTTTTTGTCTTATATCTTTATCGGGTATGGGATTGCGGGGCTTGGTCATCTCTACGCGGATTTTGTAAATCTTCCGGATAATTTTAGAGTACCAGTTATGCCTCGGTCTGATTTTGAAATTCTCACTTATAATAGGCATAAGACTATTGAGTACCCAAAGCTTATATGTAACCGAGATCCGCAAGCCGTGAATTTATTTTTTCCTGTTCTTCCTTGGAATAAGAATATGAACCCATCATCGTGGTTCTTGCGGGCGATTCGAACTTAACATTTAGAGGAATGGTAAAGGCGACTTCAATAATTTTCCCGTCTATATCATTTGTAACAGGCAGATTGAGCATAGCAAGGATTGTCGGTGTAATGTCTGCTATATCAGCTTCTATCTTCTTTCGAGTTGCTATTCCTGACCCCATCATGGCAATCATGCCATTTATGCTGTGGTCGCCGCTTAGAGATTTCTTGCCTGTAAATTCGATGACTTTATTTTTGTCCAGTCTCGCATTAATAGAATAGCCTTTTCGCGGCACTATCATGATATCAGGCAAGCCTTCTTCATTTATATCCCGGCCGTATACTTCAGTTGGTTTAATAACCGACGTAAACAACTTTTCACCGTCCGCAGCATTTATTTTCATTAAATTCTGTCGCAATTCGGTTATCAAATCCTCTTTTTCTTTTGCATAGTTCTTATCGAAATGTTTGCAACTCTTATTGATGTACAGATTAGCGTATATTCCGACGCCCGCCACGAATGCCTTGGTCGAATCATAATCAATGATTTTGAGTCTATCATCGGGGTTGCTATTCAACCCTTCAGAAGTCTTAAAACTTTCAAACAAAGCTTTCCATTTGGGAATGGCTTTGAGAAAGCCGAGTTTTTTGAGAATGTTATTAATATATATCGTTGCTGTCTTTGTTTCTCCGCCGTGGTCTGAAACTATTAACGCAGCGGCCTTGTTTTGTTCAGCCAGCTTCAATAGTTCGCCGATAGCTTCGTCAAGTTCTTTAAAGTATCTTTCAATTTGTTTGTCGCGGGAGTCATTGCTGGTATCGCTGGCAAAATCAAGAAGCCTGCAGAAATGGTGAACAAGTTCGTCAAATGATTTCAGCACTATCATTGAAACTGTCCAGGGAGTTTTTTGCAGGCCCATTTTAAAGATTTTTAACATGTGTTCGGCATTATCACGCAGCCAGTCGAGATACCGAGGAAAGTTTTTAACATCTCTTTTTTCTTTTCTGGTAAACGGAGGCATGAACTCTAACTGAGGTATTTCTTTTAGTATTTCATCCCTGAAAGATGGAGGATAAGTGAACTGGCAGGCAGTGGAGGGAGTTTCAAATCCGCTGACCAATATACCGTCAACCTCAAAAGGCGGGTAAGTCATGGGAACTCCTACGACAACAACTTTTTTGCCGTGCCGTGCCAGTTTGTGCCATAGGGTCTCGTTTCGGATATTTGTACTGTTGATGTTTTTGGTAACTTTTTTATCAGGATCATATTCGAAAAAACCTCCGATTCCATGATGACCGGGATTCATACCTGTCATGAGTGTCGTCCATGCCGGGGGAGTTATTGGCGGGTGTGTGGATTTTAAAGTTCCATAAACCCCTTCGTTTCGGAATCTGTTGAGGTTAGGCATTAGGCCCTTATCGCAGGCGGGACCGAGTATGTCCCATGTGCCGCCGTCAATTCCGATTATCATTACTCTCATTGAGAAAAGCCTTTCAAGGAACTATGCTCCGAGTAAATATTTTTAGGTTCTTTTGTGCCGAACAAATACCTGTTGTTGGGCAGATGGTTAATGTCCCATTCGGACCACTGAATATTACCAAAGGATTCTTTCCAATTTTTAAAAAAGGCAATATTATCGATTTTGTTGAATTTATACTGGTAACCGATCAAAAATGCGTCGAAAGAAGAAGTTATCGGAAGAATATCATTTCGAACTTTTATCGCCGCCTCACTAAAAGACCATGTTGCCAGGAACAGCGATATGCCTTTTTGGTCGTTGTTTGCAAGCAGGTTCTTAAGCTCTTCAATGTCGGAGGTGCAAATGGCATACCCTTGTTCTCCTGTCCGCGTTTGCGGGCTGTTATGATTATCTTCGAGCTTAATAGATTCGAAGAAAAATCTTTGCAATAAAGAGAACGCCGGTATATCAAAAATGATGTATTTTCCTTTGAATCCGAGATTGCGAATCAGCCTGCACATGCTGCCGTACCCGCCGCCGAATTCTAAAATTGTACTGAGGTCACCCACAGATAAACCAGTTGTTTTTTCGAATTTAACCCAATGATAAGCATGGTGAATTAAGTTAGCGCTGCTTTGAGGATATTTATAATAAGGCAGAGGATGCCCTGTTTGCACTTCCTTGATCGCTTTGGACAGACGACTGTCCCAGTCCGGATGGTTTTTCAAATAGTTAAACTCAGGCTTGACATACGAAGCATGTTTTGCTGACATTAACGCCGAAACATTATGCCAGCGAAGAAACTGTCTTGGCTCATTGTTAAGGAACAGATGTTTTAGGCGAACCGCATTTTCCATCCACTCTTTTTCTGGCAGACTGAGATTGGTCGTATCCACAGAGGGGAGATTCTCGAATAGTTTTCTGAAATCTGCTGCTAATTTCGCTTCTTTGTCCGTTAAGGGAGCAAGTTTCCTATCGTGCAGTTTGGTAACGGATTTTCTGTAGTATCTGTCAAGTTTTTCCAAGATCATACTAAAAGGCATTTTTCTTCCTTGATAATTATTCTGACTTTCTTTTTGAAATTTTGCCAAACTGACTTAGCCTCAATATTTGCCGACGTATTCAAAACCCATAAAAACACGCTTATTCACTTTGTCTAAGCAGCTTAACAATTAGTTATTACTTAGCTGTTATCTCCTCAAGATTAATCAGAAACCAGCTTATTAAACCACTGGCAGTAAAGCAAGCGATATTTATTTTGTGCGAACAATCTGGCTCTTCTTTTCTACCTCTTTAATCATTTTGCCCAAATCATTAGAAAATCTGATTGCATCATCGTCCTGTAGATGTGAGCCGTCAAAACTATAATAATCCGTAAGGTTCACATCCAGCCAGATACCGCCGGCTTCTGTGAATTTTTTGACGAAACTTTCTTTGTCAAAACCGCTGGCCGTATCTTCCAGCTCAACCATATTGGGACACGTCGGCGGTATGAAGCCGTATACTTTTATTCCCTGTTTGCTCCATCGCGATACGTACTGCATAACTGTATCTACGGTTTTGTCCGAGACCTGCCGGTTTTTGTAAAATGCCCTGTATCGCTTCACTTCGTTGTTTTCATCGTCGCCTATTTTATGGACCGCACACCATCCGTTTTCCTTGTAATACTTGGTAGTTCTCGTCGGTGCTGTAGAAGGAAGCAACCCCTGCAATACATCTTTGAATGACATCGGGTCAAAGAAATCATAAATCGGACCGAAGTGCCTGTTGAAAAACCTTTCCTTTTCCGGGGTTTCCTTCAATTCTATAAATAAGCCCAGGCCTTTGGTGCGCCAGGTCAGGGCGTTGGGACTAATTCCCATTATTAGGGTTTTGTTCTCTGCCTGCGGGTCGAGCAGCTCCTCCGCGGCATCCATATATTCCCGGCAATACCAGTTCGCGCCGAAAGCAAAATTCAGAATATTTTCATAGTCGAGATATGCCTGCAACACTTCGGGAGCGGTCCCCATCAGCACTCTCGAATCACCCAGAAACACGGCGTCCGCACATTCCTTCCATTCGAGTTTTTCCGCCCAGAATGTTTTTGGACTCATACCACGGGGCTTATCGAGCCGTAACGAACCTACGGTAAGACTCAACAGCACAGCTAATATTAAAGTTATCGTCGTCCGGTCTTTTATCAGGCCCGCCAAATGATTATAAAAGCTTTTTTTCGAAGTATTTGACTGTTGCATAACAAATCTCAAAACTGAAAGTAAATAAAGGTATTGCTCGGCGCCCTGTTGAAAATAATAATCGCATACAGTAACGCCAGCAGAACAACGTCGACGGCCTTTTTGGTTTTTGATACTGAAACCGACCAGTCGGCCTTGTCCATATCGAAATAGAAGAACAACTGAGAAGCGATTATTACAAGCAGTACATTGATGGCGTTGTTGTCAATAAGGTCGTGTACGACGTGTCCGTTCCATTCGGCCAGGTTGAAAAGAATCCCGAATACGCTCAATGCCTGCGTCAGATTCTCCGCCCTGAAGAATACCCACGCAAGGGTACTAAGCAGGAAAACCGCCAGTGTGGCTAAATGCCTGCCGAAAGGCAACTTCATCAGCCTTGCGGGCCAGTTTGTAATCCGCTCGATTGAAAGATAAAAACTGTGAGCGGCAGACCATATAATGAAATGCCACGCCGCCCCGTGCCACAGGCCCGATATGAGCATCGTAATCCACATATTTATATGCGACCGAACCCGGCCTTGTTTCGAGCCGCCCAGCGCGATATAAACGTAATCCCTGAACCAGGTCGAAAGCGAAATATGCCACCTCTGCCAGAATTCCCTGAAGCTCGACGCTATATACGGATTTCTGAAGTTCTCCGGGAACTCATAGCCCATCCAGCGTCCAAGGCCCCTTGCGATATCGGAATAGCCGCTAAAGTCACAGTAAATCTGAAAGGCGAACATAATCATTATCACCCACCAGTAAGCGCTCGATGCCTGGAGAGTGCCGGCTCCGAATGCATCATTGACCGCTACCGCAAGCATATCAGCCACTACCACCTTCTTAAAAAAACCGAACGCGATAAGCTTAGAACCTTCCCATCTCTGATTCTCGCCGACCGGTTCAGCCGATTTTAGCTGCGGCAAAAGTTCGCGGGCGCGGACAATCGGCCCTGCGACAAGCTGCGGGAATAACGCAAGATACGCGAAAAAATGAAACACGTTATGCGTCGGCTCCAGTTCGTTGCGGTAGATATCGATGGTATAGCTCATCGACTGAAACGTATAGAAGCTGATGCCCACCGGCAGGATAATATTCGCAGCGGGCATTTGGGCCTGCTGCCCGAATAATTGCAAAATCCAGTTGGCATTGTCTATTCCGAAGTTGATGTATTTGAATATGCCAAGTGAGCCGATGTTGCCTATAAGCGAAAAAATCAGCCACGCTTTTTTGCGGAGCGGATATTTCTCCATCGCCAGGCCCGCGAAAAAGTCGATGAAGCCGCTGCCCATAATCAAAAATAAAAACCGCCAGTCCCACCACCCGTAGAAAATGAACGATGCCGTGACAAGATAAATCCAGCGAACGTTATTATGGCGGCGCATCAGGGGCCAGCCCGCAAAGAACAGGATTGCGAATATGATAAAGGTCAGTGAATTAAACTGCATATCTGCCTTAATCCCTCGATATCAAAAAACCTTCGCACCAAAGCGATTATTTCTCCTTTAGAAGCCTTCTGTAAAACCGGCCAAGTTGTTTTCTAAAGGTATTTCTGTCCCCTGCTCGTTTTATGGCCCAGCCCGGCAGAACCTGCATTTTTGATTCTTTGATTCGAATTCCATGCCACGGAAGTTTGCCGAAACCTCTGATAAAAATCGTCCCGTCATAACCGCAGAATAGATGTGTTATAACCGATTCATCTGTTCTAATCTGCTCTATCGAATTATCTTCGATTCCGAACAGCTCGAAATATTTCGCATCAACATATATAGCATTGTTTTTGGTTGCCGACACAAGCTCATAACCTTTTGTTTTGGCCATTTTTGTTATCGAAAGTATGCTGCTGCCCTGTGTTATGTTCGCATCACGAGGCTGCACAAACTCGACGTTGCTCGGAATTGTAGGGTTGAATTCTATAATTACTACTTTGGGTCCGTATTGTTTCACCGCTTCCCACACGTGATAATCGTTGCCGTCAATATCAATCGAGAGCAAATCGAAATTTTTCGGAATATCAGTCTTGCTCAGGATGACATCCAGGTTGTCCGTGCTTTCAAACCCGACGTACTCGTTAACGCAAATCACTGATTTGCTGCCTTTAAAATTCGCGACAAGGTCTCCAAATCGCTCCTTAGAGCCTTCAATCAGTACCGCCGAATAACCTTTGTCGGTTATCAGGCTGTAGGTATTGCTGCAGGTTTTACCGTCCCAGCTTCCGAATTCGACGCACCATTTATCATTTTCTCCTATTACCTCCAGCACCTTCTCGATAATTCCCTCCTCGCCGTGCTGGCTGGTGGTTTTCCTGGCGAATTCGCCAAGCCAGGCGTTCGGTTTTTTTGTTTCACTGCATATATTATTGCTCATTGATTTTCCCGTAAAAACTCGTTTCGCCCAGTTTCCTGTGCGTGCGAATAATATCGTTTTTTACTTCGAAAGTCCAGTCCGAATGCATACTTATTACATAATCGCGGACTTCTTCTGCTTTCGGGTAGTCTTTTTCACCGACAAAGCAGGATGCATCGTCAATAAGGATAACGTGCTCGTCGGCATTTTTATGATTTAAAATACATTTCAGTTCCTGCATAATGGGCGTTTGCAGGGGCCCTTTTGCCGTCGACCCGCCCGAATAATGTGCATCAAGCCAGAAAAGACAGCCGCTGTTAATACCATCCAGCAGCCCCGGCAGCACTTCACCGCTCTCGCCGTGAATAATCCGGATATTCGGATAACCGGCAAACCTCGCGCCGGCACGTTCAAAATGTGCCTGGTCCAGTTCTATCGAATATATGTTTTTGATGTGAGGCATTACCGCGTAAATCATTTTGCCCTTATAAGTCCCCGTTTCGATAAATATTTCGGGCTTGAAGCGTTTTATGTATTCGATTACCGTCTTTTGCTTTCCGTAGTTCGGCATCGCCCCGTCGCTTCCGGCTCGCTGCCATTTAACATACTTCTTTTTAAGCTGTCGCTGCCTGTGCGCACGGGCAAGCGTTCCAATAAAAGTGGTCCTCTCCAGGAAAAATTTTAACGGTTCTTTTGTTGTGCTTTGCGTCACGTTTCAGTCCTTAGTTAATCTGAAATAATCTCGCCGGCACGCCGGCCCTCTCGGCTTTTGCTGCGCGACATAATCAATATCGAGCCGGTAACCCTGGCTGAATTTTTCATTAAGTGCTTCAACTGTATGCTCCGCTGTTCCGTCCGAGGCGCTTGCGGTAGTGGTATTAACTACGTTTACCTGTATCGCGGTTGCGCACAACTTCTGAAAATAAGTAAAGCGGGGCAGCGACTTTGAATGATTTTGGCACCATCTGCACAGCCACGATTCGAACGTATTTGGGCTGTAAAAGAATCCGAACCTTTTCAAAAGAGACCTTCGCAAGCCTAATGGCGACAGAATACCTGCCGCAATCGACTTCGGGCCGAAAAGTTTTTTCAAAGCGGCATTATTGTTTATACATCCGCTGAGAATTTTTTTGACTAAATCAGTACGGTAAAATGTGCTGCAAAGCTCGAATGGATAACGGGTATGAGAGGTTTTGCCTTTTGTCCAGTCAAGCTTGTAAACTTCGTGTCCGTTAATCCGCTCACCGGTTATTTCGTCCGGGCCCTGCTGCAAACTTTCCGGGCTGAAACGCAGCGTAAAACCGAATATCTCATCGCCGGCCGATTCGAATGTTTTATCTATCAGTTCGAAATCCACCCCGTCAAAAAATACCACGTCGTCGATTCCGAACAGAATGTATTTGGTCTTGGCGTTTGCAATTTCCCTGAGAACATCACTGTGAAAATCGCTTTCAGTTACAACGTGAATATCTTTATACATGTCAAACACGCTGTTATATCGTTCCGTGAACAGCTCCTGCTTATATATGATATATGTTACAAGCAGTTCAGAAGGAAAGCAGCGATACAGGCTTCGCAGATAACCTTCGAGCTGCAAAGGCCGGTTCTTCGTAAATACGATGTTGGTTATAACTTTATCCAATATATGCCTCACGCCTTAGCTGGCCGTTTTAAACAAGTGTATGTACGATACAAGACTATGCCGGCCTTTGCAAGCTCGTGTTTATGCCCGCGATGACTGGACAGCATACACTCGAATCATTATAAATAAGTTATGCAGCGTCAGGAAAGCATTTTGGATTTACTCAAACAGCAGGGCGACAGGGCACTGAAACGCTCACGCCGCGCATTGCTTATACAGCCCGGTGCAATCGGCGACTGCATACTCACGCTGCCGCTGGCGAAATTCCTGCTCGACCGTCTCGATATCG
>JBBABK010000052.1:0-10171 GCA_041657685.1 Phycisphaerae bacterium
GCGGCAAACACGCACCAGCCTGATACAGGGCCTCAATCCCGATACGGTGGCCGACATAATCATAACCGCAAATAAAAAATCGATTCATCTCAAAAGACATGGCACATCTTTCGTCGTCACCGATAAACAAGACTATCCCGCCGCTGCCGACCGCGTCAACGAGCTGTTCACCGAGCTGCTGGACATTAAGACCGCCGAGCTGATTACCGACAAACTCGAAAACCATCCTGACCTCGATGCGACCGAAGACAAGGCACAGACAATCGTCCGCCTGCTCGATAATGACGCCAACGAGATTACCGGCCTTGTTATAGGAAAACGTACCGAACAGGGTAACGCCTACGCAAGGCTGACAAATTCCAATAGCGTCTACTTGTGTGAGAATATCCCGCCGATACGAACCAGCGCGCTCGACTATATCGACCAGCAAATGCTCTCGATAAAAAGGGGAAATATCAAAAGCGTAACGGTTACCAACACTAACGGCCTGACCTATACGCTCCAGTCCGAGCCGAACAGCACTGAATTGACGCTTGCCGCCCCCCTGACGCAGGGCAAAAAATTATCCGCCGCCGCAAGTTCTGTTTTTTCAGCGCTTAGCTCGCTGCGGTTCGAAGACGTTTTTGCAGAAGGTTCGGAGCCGAACGGCCTGACTTTCAATCAAACTTACATCTGCGAGTTAAAAGATTCGACCCGGTACATAATCAAGCTGGCAAAACAAGATGACAAAACCTACGCCCAATGCAGCGCGACTCCGCCGAATACAAAGGATATAGTAATCAACGTAAAAGATACCGACGAACAGCTCAAGGAAAAAGAAGCGATGCTGCTGGCCCGACAGGACGTCGATAAATTCAACGGCAAACGCAAAGGATGGGTATACGAGTTGCCTCAATGGAAAGCGGTCCATCTCACAAAGCCGCTCGATGAAATTCTCGAAGACCTCGAAACAGAAGAAGTTAATAATTCAGAAGAATAATTCGGCTTTTGATTTTAATCTTTGCCCTTTCTTTCGATGTCTTTGAGCAAAACATTCGCGGGTGAATTCTTGATTTCCCTGGCGAACGTCGAAAGGCAATCCGAAAGTTTTTTAAGCCCGTGCGTCTCGGCGACAGGTATATCATTCTTGCCGCTTTCCTCCAATGACCGAACAACGTATTCCACTGTAATCAAAGAAGTATCGACCGCCGGCTGATACGCGTCGTACTTGCCGTCAGAAGTTTTAACCTCCGAAAGCACGCCCGCTTTGACCAGTTCATAAAACGGCTGGCGGACCGGGCGAATCGGTATCTCAAGCTTGTGCGCAATTTCCGCCGAGCTGCGAGGCTTTTGCGCTTTGCAGAAATCCACTACCAGCGCGTGAGTAAGTTCCAGCGAAATCAGCTTCTTGAACGAATAACTCGTTTCAAGGCAGTCCGGCTCGAACTCATACGTCCCGACGTTCTGATGCGCGAATGAAAGCTCCGCGCCGAACAAAACAACCAGCCAGCTTAATTGCACCCAAAGCAAAAACAACGGCAGCGCCGCGAAACTGCCGTAAATCGCGCCGTACCTGGCCGCGCCGATTTGAAACGTTATATAACCCCACTGGACCAGTTGAAATATCGTTCCCCCGATAATCCCCGCGAACAAAGCCGAAGTAAAATTAACTTTCGTATTCGGCACGAACATATAAATAAAAGTGAAGACCAGCCAGATAACACAGTAAGGCAAAATCCAGATTACCACCGCCACCAGCGGGCCGATGAATCCCAGCAAAGGATAATCTCCCGCCGCGTTTTCCAGTCTGCCGCTCACGAGAACCGTCAGACTGCTGGAAATAATCATCATAAACGGCCCGACTATAATCAGAAACACATAATCACTCAATCGCCTCGCGAAACTCCTCGGCTTTTTCACGCCCCATATAGTGTTAAGCGAATTCTCGACGTTCGTTAACAATCGCAGCACCGCCAGAAGCAGTATAATCATGCCCACGCCGGCGATAAAACCGCCGTTGGCGTTCGACAAAACAGAATTTGCGAACTCAATTATCTTGTCCGCAATATCCTCCTGTCCGTACAACCATCCCCTTATCCGTTCTTCCAGAACTGTCTCGTATCCGAACCCCTTGGCTATGCCGAACAGCAGCGCGACAATCGGGACAATCGTCAGCAGCGTAAAATAAGTCAAAGCTGATGCGCGGAACTTGCACTGGTCCTCCATAAACCCGCGTATCGACAAAAGAAAAGTCCGAAGCTGCCTGAAGAGAAATGATTTGCGACGCGGCATTTTGCTCAGGCGCATCCGCCAAATATCAACCGTCAAAAAACGTTTTAGCTTTAGCCAGAACATAATCATCTCCTTTGTCCCTGCCCGAAAATATCACGGGTGAATTATCATTCAAATCGTATCCTGCGTCAAACATTTAGTCAAATGCGGGACTGCGAAATTATCAATCTGCGACTGGCGGCTTTTGGCTTGCAAAAGCACCCTTTTTCCAGATAATTACGGGTTCCTGGCGGAAGTACAAATGCAAACTGCAAAAAAATAAGGAGACAAGGCTATGGAAACAATCAGGTTATTTTGCATTATTGCAGCGGTGCTGATGATTGGTTCGTTAACGGACGAAGCTGCTTTTGGTGACGAGACGCTCGATTTTAAAGACCTCAAAAAAGCCAAGGAAGAAATAGGCGGCAATGAAGTTACTATCATCGCAGGGCTGGGAGAACTCGGTAGCGGCTCGTTCGAGCTTGAGGACGAGGGAATTACATCCGACGAATATACCGCCGTCAAGCTGTACCGGCCGGGAAAAACGAAAGAATGCATCAACGCCTATCTGCAGAACGACTCGACCGTTATGAATATGTACAAAAATTACGGCTCCGGCGAGTGGCTGCAAAGAACCTGCGACGAGGACAAGGCGGTCGGCGTATCGGGTACGCTGTATTACATCGGCGGCAAGGACTATCCCGTGGCAATGGTAATCGACGATATGCAGGCGAACAGGCAAAGGCCGCAAGGCAATCTGCGATATTCAATTTCCGTCACCAGTTTCGAAAACAAATCGGGCTGGGCCGGGCAATGGAACGTCGGCGACGGATTTACGGAAATTATGACCAATGGCTTGAAGCAGTCGGATTGGTTCATCGTTCTTGGTGACACAGAAATGCGGCAGGATGCGATGGCCGAGCAGGACTTCGCGGCGAGCGGCCGAACGGCCCAGGGCAAGAAGGCTCCCAAAATCGGACGAATGACGCCGGCCCAACTGCTTGTCAAAGGCGCCGTCACGCACGTTCAGAATACAACCACCGGCGGCGCGGGTGGAATCAACATCCAGGGCATCCAGTTAGGCGGAGCAAAAGACACCGCAGAAATTAATATCACTATCTACCTGGTCGATTCCGAAACCGGACAGGTGAAAGCATCGAAGAGCGTCATCGGGAAATCTAAAAGAGAAGGCGGCGGAATCGGATATTTCGGCGGCGGACTCAACGGCGTAACCGGGGGTGTTTCCGGACATAAAGTCGATAATCTCGGCAAGGCCTGCGAAGACGCGGTAAACCAGGCAATCGACTTTCTTATCAAACAGCTCGATGATATCCCGTGGCAAGGCAGCGTCGCCATGGTAAAAGACGACAAAATTATTATCAACCGCGGCGAACGTGAAGGCGTCGAGGTTGGTATGAAATTCAGCGTCGGCTCGACCGAAGAGCTTGTCGATGAGGACACCGGCGAAGTGCTCGATGTGGAATTGACGCAGGTCGGCGTTATCGAAGTCGCCGAAGTCAAAGAAAAAATCGCGTACTGCCAGGCACTCGAAGGCGGCGAGTCAATCGAAAAAGGAATGTCAATCATGCCGATAGACTGATATTTCAATCGCACTTAATCGAAAATAAAAAACGCCCTTTAATGGGGCGTTTTTTTATTTCAGCTTTGTCTTTGCACCCCTGCAAAAAGCTGATACAATAATCGTGTTGCTAAATAACTCGGGGGTTATTATGAAACGTATCTGCTCGTGTATCTTCCTGCTTATTATTCCTGCTGCGCCTTTATTAGGTCAAAAAGTCAATGATGTTAATACGCCCGACCTGCGGCCCGGGGCGGAATCCAAATTCACATTCGAAGGCGACGAGTTGGTCATATTCATTCCGAATGACTATAACGACTCCAACGCCCTGCCGGTAATCTTTTATTATCACGGCCAGGGCGGCAAGCCTGATGTTGGTTTCTTTCGTTATGTCACCGACTCGAACGGCTTTATCATAATCGGTATGTCATACACTTATGAACCCAAGCCCCCCGCCTCAGCCGCTCGGTACGCCAATTATCTGAAAACGGAGATGCGCCGCGTCGGCAAACTTATATTATATTTGCAAAGAGACCTTGGCGTTAAAATCGATAACAATAAACTCATCGTTTCCGGCATCAGCAAAGGCGGCTGGTTCACCTCCGAAGCAGTCGAATACCGCCCGCAGCCCTGGGCCGGCGCAATCATTATCGCGGCGGGACGGGTACGAACTACCGATTATCCCGGCGTGAAAAAATTAAAAGATAAACTAATTTATATCGGCGTCGGCGAGACCGACCCCAACCGCAAATCAGGTGAGCTTGCGAATGGTTTTTACCGCAGATACGGCGCGATAGTGACATTTGAAATTTACGAAGGTCTGGGCCACGCCCCCAATCCGCATTCGCAAATTTTAAAACAGTGGCTGAAAGATTTGGCTGCGAAATAAGCGACGGTTTTTGTGAAAGATTACGCGCAAAAAATTCCCTTGTCGGCGCATACTCCACGCCGACAAGGGATAAAAAATGTGCCGCTGTTTATTTTACGAACAGCATTTCAGCGTAACTGGGCAACGGCCAAATAGTCGCATCCACTATAGTTTCCAATTCATCGGCCGGAGCCCTCAAAGCCTGCATAGCGGGAACGACTTTTTTCCTGTATGCAAAAGCCTGCTCCGAAGCATCCGCAATCTCGCAAGCAACGTCAGCTTCCTTTTCAAGGCGGTCGACAGCGTCCTGCATCGACTGCGTAAGGTCGCAGACTTTATTGAGTATCGAAACCTGCAGCTTGGAATTGCCGCCGGCATTTTTAACAGAAACGGCAGTGTCACTCACATTGCGTGCAAACTTCAAAGCGGCAGGTATAAGTAACCGTCTGGCGATATTGAGCATCGTCCTGGCCTCAATGTTAATCTGCATACTATACGCCTGGAGCAAAATCTCGGTACGAGCTTTAAGCTCGGCTTTTGTCAATACGCAGTGCTTTTCAAAAAGGCGCACGTTCTCATCATCCATAATGGTGTTTATCGATTCGACGGTCGAACGGATGTTGGGCAGCTTGCGTTTTTCAGCCTCTTTTACCCATTGTTCCGTATAGTTGTCGCCGTTGTAAATTATCCTGCTGTTCTCGGTCGCGATTTTTTTCAGAATTTTTTGCGCGGCCGCCTTGACATCGGTCGCTTTCTCCAACTCATCGGCAATGTCGCAAAGTATGTCTGCGACAATAGTATTCAGCACGAACATAGGCCCTGCCGTCGATTGTGTCGAGCCGACCATTCTGAACTCGAATTTATTGCCGGTAAACGCGAACGGCGAAGTACGGTTTCGGTCCGTGGAATCCTTCGGCAGCGGCGGCAAAGTCGAGATGCCTAATTTCAGTTCGCCGCCCTGCTTCGACGAGGTCGCTCCGCCTTTTGCGAGCTGCTCGAAAATATCCGTGAGCTGTTCACCAAGAAAGACCGAGACAATCGCAGGCGGCGCTTCGTGCGCGCCGAGGCGATGGTCGTTGCCGCTGTTTGCGACGCTCGCGCGAAGCAGCTTTGCGTATTTATCAACCGCGCGGACAACCGCGCAAAGCATCACGAGAAAAACCATATCATCGTGCGGCGTATTGCCGGGACTGAGCAGGTTAATTCCGTCGTCGGTGACCATACTCCAGTTGTTGTGCTTGCCTGAGCCGTTGACGCCGGCAAACGGTTTTTCGTTGAGCAGGCAAACGAAGTTATGCCTGTTGGCGACTTTTTGCAGCGTTTCCATAACAAGCTGGTTGTGGTCGGTCGCGACGTTCACTGTGGCAAACACCGGCGCCAATTCATACTGAGCGGGCGCTACTTCGTTGTGCTGCGTCTTGGATGAGACGCCGAGTTTCCAAAGCTCGTGATTGACTTCGTTCATAAATGAGGCGACGCGTTCGTGAAGCGTACCGAAATAATGGTCGCTCATCTCCTGTCCCCTCGGCGGCTTTGCGCCGAAGAGCGTTCGGCCGGTCATCGCGAGGTCGAGACGTTTTTCGAAAAACAATTTATTTATCAGGAAATATTCCTGTTCCGGGCCGAGAGTAGCCGTTACGTAATTCGAAGTTTTATTTCCGAGCACGTGCAGAACTCTCGTTGCCTGTTTGTTCAATGCGTCCATCGACCGCAGCAAAGGTGTTTTCTTATCGAGCGCCAGCCCGGTGTACGAGAAAAACGCGCTGGGAATATACAGTGTAATATTCTTGCCGTCTTCTTTTATGAAAACCGGAGAAGTACAATCCCAGGCGGTATAGCCGCGGGCTTCGAAAGTTGCTCTCAGGCCGCCCGACGGAAACGAAGACGCGTCCGGTTCGCCCTGACACAGTTCCTTGCCGCTGAATTCGAGCTTTACGTCACCTTTGGAAGTGGGCGATATAAACGAATCGTGCTTTTCAGCGGTCAGTCCCGTCATCGGCTGGAACCAGTGGCAAAAATGCGTCGCGCCTTTTTCCAAGGCCCAGTCCTTCATCGCGGTCGCGACGATATTGGCCAGGTCCAGGTCAAGCGAGCGACGGCCCAAGGTTACTTCTTTGAGAGCATCGTAACTATCCTGTGACAGGCGTTCGCGCATCACGGCATCGTTAAACACATTTGCCCCAAACAATTCTGTAAGAGGTTTATGACTTTGACACATTTTTTATACTCCTGATTGCTTTTAGTAATTATCTCAAAATACCATCGACAAGTTTAAAAACAAGTGAAACTAAAGGTATCAATTGATAATTTTTGTATTTTTCAAGCTCTATCATACATTTTTGTATTTAAAATAGGGTCCCGGGTATCAGCCGGGACCCACGGGCGCTGCAAGGAAGTGGTGCAGGGCCGTCGGAGAGACGGCCCTGGCCTTGCTCTTAGCTATCCGATTGCCTTATTGCCTTTTTCGCCGGTACGGATGCGAATGCACTCGGGCAAATCGAGGATGAAAATTTTACCGTCACCGATTGTACCCGTTCTGGCACCTTCGATAATCGCGTCAATAGTTTTCTGGACAAAGTCATCATTGACCCCTATTTCGAGCCGGACTTTTTTTAACAGGTTGACGTCAAACTTCACGCCGCGGTAGCTTTCGTGGTAGCCCTGCTGGGCGCCGCAGCCCAGCGAATTGGTTACCGACATTTTAAAAACCTCGGCCTTGCACAGCGATTGTTTTACGTCGTTCAGTTTGTGCGGCTGAATATATGCTACTATAAGTTTCATTCTATATCTCCTGATTTATTATTTGGATTTACGCATTGGCGTAAATAGCAAACCGTTTATCGCTGCACTTGTTAAGTAGTACTGAAAATCTGGAATCCATTGTAGGCTTCCATACCGTGCTCGCCGATATCGAGGCCTTTCAGCTCTTCTTCCGGCGAAACTCTCAGACCGATAGTCTTGCTGATAATTCCGAACAAAATCAGTCCTATTCCAAACGCCCAGGCGAAAGCAGTTCCTGCACCGAGTGCCTGAACGCCGAATTGTTTGATGCCGCCGCCGTAAAACAGGCCTGTTTCCATATTGAACAGTCCTGCTGAAAGCGTGCCCCACAATCCGCAAACACCGTGAACACTGACCGCACCGACCGGGTCATCGACTTTCAATACGTGGTCGATGAACAGAACGCTTAATACGACCAGAATACCCGCTGCTGCGCCGATGATAATCGCACCTATCGGCGAAACACCGTCACACGGAGCGGTAATAGCAACAAGTCCTGCCAGTGCGCCGTTAAGCGTCATCGATGCATCGGGCTTTTTGAAAATCACCCAAGCCGTAAGCATCGCCATACACGCACCTGCTGCTGCGGCGAGATTGGTCGTCACTGCGATATAACCGATAGAACCTTCACCGGTAGTAGTCGAGCCGGGGTTAAAACCGAACCAGCCGAACCACAGGATGAATACGCCCAGGGCTGCTATCGGAATATTGTGGCCGGTGATAGCCTTGGGTTTTCCGTCCGTCCCGTATTTTCCGATGCGCGGGCCTAATACGATAGCGCCTGCCAAGGCGAGCCAGCCGCCGACAGAGTGAACAACGGTCGAGCCTGCGAAATCCAAAAAGCCCAGCTTCTCGAGCCAGCCGCCGCCGTCAAGCAGTCCGCCCCACGCCCACGAGCCGAACACCGGGTAAATAAACAGCGAGATAAAAAAGCTGTAAACGAGATAGCCGACGAACTTGGTACGTTCAGCCATTGCGCCTGAAACGATTGTCGCTGCCGTAGCTGCGAAGACGGTTTGGAAAATTAAAAATGTCCAGTTCCAGTCGGCGCCAGGCTCTGTTCCGGACATCGCGAAATTTGTCGTACCGAACAGGCCGTTGGTAACACCGAACATCAGTCCGAAACCCACGAAGAAAAACGCGATTGAGCCGATGGAAAAATCCATCAGATTCTTCATCAATATGTTGACCGCGTTCTTGGCCCGTGTGAAACCCGTTTCGACCATCGCAAAGCCGGCCTGCATAAAGAATACCAGGAACGCCGCTATGCAGGTCCATACGATATTGATATTTGTTTGCAGCTCATCCCTGGCCGCGCTGACATCAACTGAATCCTCGGCGAGCGCAAAACCGCAAAGTAAAGACATCAGCATCACAATCTTTAACCAATTCCTTACACCACGCATCTTTTAAACCTTTCAAAAAAATCAGGCACCCTAAAAACTTTTTGACATGCTTATACCCGCAAAGAAGTAATCGCTTTCCGTGCGGTACGCATCGGTATCTCGAATATCGTCACTGAGCAGCGTTACGAAATTCAGGCTCGGCGTAAACGACCAACCGGCGGCTTCAAACGGAAACGCGACGCTGATTGACAAATCCTGCATCTTGCTCTTGTCGGTACCCCAGTAATAGTTGTTGTATGAGCTGCTTGCCCAGCCGATACCCATTCCGATATCCATACCGACGGGAATATCCTCGGTGAGCTGTCCGATTTTTTCGATACTGTGGCTGAGTCCGACGTTGACGTAAGTGCCCTGGGCCTCATCGACATCGTGGTAAACAGTTACCGTCGGGCTGAGCAAAACATCGAAGCCGAGTCCCCAGTAAACTTCCGTTGTATCCCGTACAGCGGTTCCGGGGAAATCATAGTAAATAACACCGACCGAATAACCGACTCCTTCAATGCCGGGCAAATCATCAGAAAAGTCGAAAGAATAGTCGACTTCCGAAAAACGTCCGCTGTTGTCATTGTAGCTGGTCAAGTCCATATTGCCCCAAATCCCAAGGGTGAACTTGCCCCAGGTCATACTGCCACCCAACTGGTAAACAGGGTCGTCACTGAGATTTTGTCCACGCCAGATGTACTTGCCGTAAAAATCCGATGTAATCCCAAAACTCAAATCATCTTCTTCCTGCGCTAACGCTACCGAAGCGAACAGCAGCAGTACCACACCTGCATACACCAATTTACTGTTCATACTGCACCGCCTTTCAAAAAAAGTAATAAACAAGTAAGTGCCTGTGCAACGACTATGCCAAAGAATTAGCTTAACAGGGAATTGAATCGAACTTATTGCGGATAAAGGACTTACGGATATGGCAAGGCAGACACACGTCCTACAACAATGTAAATTTAAGAAAATTAACTACAAAATTGTAGGCTACCTGATGTTTGGTTATGAAAGCAGCTTCGGCAGTATGCCGAATTTTTTGATTTTGTAGCCGAGGATGCGTTCGGTAAGGCCAAGCTCCCTGGCAGCTTTTCGCTGATGGCCCCCGGTTTTTTTGAGAGCGTCAACGATAAGCTCTTTTTCTTTGTTGGCGATGATTTCATCGAACGAACCTGTGCCGGTATTTTCGGTTTTGCTTATCATCTGAAGTGAAGGCGGTAGATGCTCGGAACGTATCACGTCGCCGTCGCACAGCAGCACCGCCCTTTCGATACAGTTCTCCAACTCGCGAACGTTGCC
>JBBABK010000053.1:0-5400 GCA_041657685.1 Phycisphaerae bacterium
TGAGCACGCGTCCCGATTTGATTCCGCCCGATTATGTCGCGGAGCTGGAAAAGCTGCAGGATGAAGTCCCGCCGGAAAGTCCCGACTTAATCTTCGAAGAAATCGAACAGCAGCTTGGCGGAAAAATCGAAGATATTTTCGCATCGTTCGACAGGGTTCCGATTGCAGCCGGCAGCATCGCGCAGGTGCATCGGGCAAAAACCAGGCAGGGGCAGGACGTGGTTGTAAAGGTGCGGCGGCCGAAGATTGTCGAAACCATCGAGACGGAATGCGAAATTCTCGAAGATTTGGCGGGGCTTCTAAAGGCAACTCTTTTCGAAAAAGATGCGATTGACCCCAAGCGAATCGTGAAGGAATTCAGCGAGGCAGTTTCGAAGGAAGTGGACCTGGCGGCTGAGAGGCGAAACCAAATCCGGTTTTTGAGGAATTTCAGGGACGACCTGACGATACACGTGCCGAAGGTTTATGAAGAATACTGCACCGAGGGCGTGCTGACGATGGAATATATAGACGGTATTCGGCCGAGCGATTCCGAGGCGGTTAAGAAAGCGGGACTCGACCCGAAGGTAATTGCGAGCCGTGGCGCGAATTTCGTGCTCGCCCAGATTTTCGATATGGGATTTTTCCACGCGGACCCGCATCCGGGTAATTTTTTCCTTTTGCCGGACAACGTGCTGGCTCCGATTGATTTCGGGCAAGTGGCGTATTTATCGAATGACGACCGCAAGTTATTAAAAGAAATCGTCCTTGCGGTGATAGACAACAATGCCGAGCAAATGGTCCGCGCACTTAATAAAGCGGACATCTCGACCGAAAAAACGAACAGCGATAAGCTGACGCGAGAACTTGATTTGATGCTGAGCACGTATCACAACCTGCCGCTGAAAGATATTCCGATAAGTAAAGTGATTATGCAGACATTCGACCTCATTCGCAAACACCACGTTCGGCCGCCTGCTCAGTTTACACTAATGCTGAAGAGCCTGATGACAATTGAGTCATTCGCGCTTGGTCTCGACCCGCAGTTTAATATCATTGACAATCTCAAGCCATACGCCCGGCAGTTTACGATGCCGAATATGAATCCTAAAAATGTTTTGCATATGCTGCGTGAAAGTATGAACGACGCGAAGGACCTGGCGGCAAGGCTGCCGGATGATATCGGCGTGATAATGAACAAGTTCAGGCGGGGAGATTTCCAACTAAAAATTCATCACGAGCATTTGGATAATCTCGTCAAGACACTCGATAAAAGTTCGAACCGCATCAGTTTTGCAGTAATTATCGCGGCACTGCTGATTGGTTCGAGCATGCTGGTCGCGCAGGAGGGAACCGTGCTGGGGCTGATGACTTTGCAGACGCTCGGATTAATCGGTTATTTTGCCGCGGCGATAATCGGTTCATGGCTGCTCTTATCAATAATTCGCAGCCGACATTATTGACATTTTTCAAACAGACCGGCCCAATAATTTGTTTGAAATGCCGGAGCAATTTTCATAAATTACCTCGAATATCTGTAAGCTTGGAGCAAGGGTATAATTATGTATGTACTACCAGCCATTGATTTACGCGACGGCAAATGTGTTCGGCTCATTCAGGGCGATTATAACCGCCAGATTACTTATAAAGACAACCCCGCGGAACAGGCCCAGGATTTTATCAGGGACGGAGCCCAGTGGCTGCACATAATCGACCTTGACGGCGCAAAAATCGGCAAGGTGGTCAATATCGATGCGATTTCAGCAATAACCTCTATAGGCGGACTGAAAATCGAAGTCGGCGGCGGAATCCGAAATGAAGAATCGATTAATGCACTGCTCGATAAAGGGGTTGAGCGGGTAATTATCGGCACGCGGGCAGTAAGTGATTACGTCTGGTTCAGTGAAATGGTAAATAAGTACAGCGGTAAAATCGTGCTCGGACTGGATGCACGCGGCTCGAAACTGGCCGCGGAGGGCTGGACGAGAAATTATCCGCAGCCGATGCTGGAGTTCGTAAAGAAAGCGGCCGAACTCCCGATAGCGGCGATAATTTATACCGATATCGACCGGGACGGAATGCTGGGCGGACCAAATTTCGAACGGACGAAAACAATTGTCGATGCGGTCAAACTGCCGGTCATCGCGGCAGGCGGTGTAAATTCGGCTGATGATATAACAAAACTCGCCGCGGCCGGGGTAGCCGGAGCAATCATCGGCAGGGCCTTGTATGAAGGCAATATCACTCTTGCCGAGGCAATCGCGGCGGCGAAGTAATTTCGCCATATCAAAATCCTGTCTTGCCGGCAACAGCAACGAAAACACTTGTCAGAAAAGCGTTCTTCCAATAAAATGCCGTTTTGAACGCGGGTGTAGCTTAATGGTAAAGCCCCAGCCTTCCAAGCTGGTCATGTGGGTTCGATTCCCGTCACCCGCTTTTTCTTTTTACTGCTTATTCGAGCCACTCAACAGCAATATAGGCCAGGTCCTCAATGTCTATTGTCAAATCATTATTGATATCAAGCTCATCGAAATAACCTGTTTCACCCTGTTCGGCCATCCAGCCCGCTGCCAATTCTGCAAAGTCCTCAAAAGTTACCTCGCCGTCATTATTAAAATCGGAACAGCCCTGATAGATTGTAACCTTTATCTGCTCGGTCGATTCGAAGCCGTAACTATCAACAACGGTAAAACTGATAGTGTGCGGCAAGGTTTCACAAATATTCGGGTACCCCAATCGTCGCAGGCTAAGCTCGCTCGTGCTGAAACTTGCCGAAGTGGACAGCACTCCGTCGAAATCAGACTCCCATTTATATGTATATGGAGGTGTGCCGCCCTGCACTGTTCCCGTAAAGATGATTGACTCATTTACATCAAATACATTTGCGTCAGAGGGCGAAGAAATCTCCGCGTCCAGAGGCTCGTTCATAGCCGAAATATACACTCGCGTCTTTTCGGAATACTCCTGATAATCACAAGTCAAATCAAGAATATAAACCGGAGGTATCCATTCCTGATGCGTGTAAAAATTATCCTCGTAATAGCCGAGCGAAACTTTGTCAATCTTGATTGTCTCGCAAATTGGTATTTTGCTGCCTTTCACGAGTGCCTGCTGTCTTAAATCGTGAAATTTCTGGACTGCCGTGGCTGCGCCAATCAATGGCATGTCCGCCGTCTGGAACAGTTCCCGCCAGGTCTTGATGAACATTCGCACGTCCCAGGCATCGTTAATTAATACGGTAATCATACCGCCGGGACCGACCACAGGATATTTTGTTCCCATCACGTCTATCATTCTGTCATAGTTGACTCGTTTCTGGTAAGCTGCGCTGGACACCACCTGATTGTGATTGGATTTCTGCATATTCTGCTGGCAGATGCTCGTCACACTCGCGAAATTAACATCGGGCGTCAACATCCCGCATCCGCCGAGGAAATTATCGGCGATAGTTCTCGCCTGCGAATCCGTAGGGAGCATCGGGGGCGACCCTGAAAAATTATATGTGCTCGATTTATCAAAACACATTACCGCGCCCGTGTTTTGATTTATGAGCTTTACGTTGTTACCATTTACCATAGTCCAGTTACCGACCTCATCGACAAAAGCGCCGTCATCCATTCCGCCGAAATAACTCGAAACGCTAAGCATATCCATATATCCGAGCTGGGTATCGGCCATCCGGAACGGCGGCATCATAGTCTCGGGCGGCAACTGGGCGGGATTAAAATTATCAATTATTTCCGGCCCGCCCTCCGGGAACAGCGACATAATCGTCGCATAACCGCCGGCGGAAGGAGGAGGTGGAACTGTCACAAAAACGTTCGCGACAGCATCATCCATATTGCCGGTGTCGTCGGTTACAATAAGTCGAATAATATATGTCCCCGGCACATTGTAAACATACCTGCTCGGCCACCTGCCGTCGCTGCCGTAACAATCCATGTCATCATCAGACTCGTCAACGTCATCCCAGTCATAATCATTCGAGTCGCTGTTTACCGTTACATCCATATCCCACTTGAAGTAATTTTTCGCGCCGTCATAAGTATCGGCATCGGTTGTACCGGAAGAATTCAGCACAACCTGCTGGCCGATTGTCACGTAGTAAGGCCCTCCCGCATCAGCGACCGGCGTATGGTTATTAACATCGTGGAACCAGCTTACGTACGTATTGGTCGGCGAAGGGTCGGCTGAGACGGGGCCCTGGCCCCAAAGATAATCGTCGCCGTTTTCCCATACTTCGCCGATAACCCGCTGCGACTTATCATTCCTGTGTGTCATATCACCGGCCAGGAACCACGATTGCCTGATACTGAAAGGCCTGTCATCGGCTGTGTTCTGAATCATAAAATCCGCAAACACCTTTCCGAAACAGGGGTCGCTCTCGGCGTTCGTATGAAAACCGCATATAAGATGAAGCCCGTCCATAGAAGCGGCCCAGTAGTCCGGATTAGACAGGGCAAGGCACGTTTTTAACGCCACCCATTCAGCATCTTTATCTCCCCATGTGCCTGTACCCAATGCGTCCACCGTTTCCCAAACGTCCAGGTCGGAATCGTACCAAGGCCCGAGGAAAGTAATGCAATCAGGATTGCCGTGCCCGTTGTAAATAGTGAAATCGTGCGTATCCATATACTTATTTTCTTCGTTCCAGGTCGGCAGGCCCCGCATACGCTTTGCGCGTGCATCGTCGTTGTAAAATTCGCTGCCGTCCCAGCCAATCGCAGTAAGCGCATCAGTACATCCGCGTACCTGCGGCCCCGCGTTAGGCAGCGGGCTGTCTTTATAATTGCTCACCCACTGACTCATCCATGTCAACTCTGTCCCCTCGCTGTCATAATCCTTTGTAACCTGCGCACTATCATTAGCGGAGCTGGAAAAATATCTCTCGCCCTTGGCGATATAGGGCGCATCCGGCGCAAAGGTTGCGGTTATATTCATAGCTCCGTCATACGAAGGGGCAGTCCATTGCGTCACCGCCTTACCCTTAACTATCGCAATGTCATTATTTAAAAATGTTCCGTCCTGTGCCGAGAAACGTATTACTCCTGCTTCAAGAGGAGCGGCTGAAATCTGCTCCTCGACTTGTGCAATAACATACGTACTTTTGCTGATATAAGGATGCGTAGGTGAGACCGTTAAAGTAATGACTGTATTAAAATCGCGATATTCTACATCAGCGGAATCACTGCCGTTGCTGGATTTAAATTTGTAACTGCCGCTGTAATATCCCTGGTAATAGGCGTAAATAGTATAAGTGCCTTCCACATCAGGCGCAGTCCACATAGTGCCAGCCGAGCCTCCGGATACCGATTCGAGCGTTGAAGAAAAACTGCCGCCGTCAGCTCTGAACTGAACACTACCTGCATCAACCGTTACCGGAACTCCGCTCAAATCCGTCACCGTAGCTGTTACCGTGAT
>JBBABK010000053.1:5410-10074 GCA_041657685.1 Phycisphaerae bacterium
CTCGTGAGTTTTAAGCGTGCTTTTGCTAAGGCCCACACTTGTTGAGGTATTTCGCAGGCCGGTAAATTCGCCTACAGTAATGTCAACGTCGTTGCTGCTTGCGACATAGTCCAGGCCGTCGTACCCCTGGCCTGCACCGAAATCGGCAGTTATGGTATAAGTGTCAAGGCTGTTCGGCGCGGACCATTGTGCCCAGGCGATTCCGTTATAATTCAATATCTGCGAATTCGAGTCAAACGTACCTCCCGTCGCGCTAAACGTGACCGTTCCCTGACATGGATTGCCGTCTTCATCTTTAACCGTGACCGTGATAATTGAAGTATTAGATACCTCAACGTCTTCAGGCGTAGCCTCAATACCCGTAGTTGTGGCACTCGCTACCCTCGCACCGAATATTTTGAAATAGAAATCATACATCACACCTTCCCACGTCTGTCCGCCGTCCAGACTTCTCTTTGTATCGTGCCAGGTGCCGTAAAGATTTTCATTCCCATCCCCTTCGGGGCAATACCAAAGCACGTTCGCATTCGAGCCTGTACTGGTTCTGCAGACGAGCCAATACCTTCCCGGTGAAAGAACAACACTGCCTGAGGGCGCAGCAAATGAAATCCATTTTGCGCTGTCATAATGCATCGGTATATCAGACAATCCCACGGCCGCTTCCATCAGTGGTGTAGCCGAAGGCACTCCGCCGGAATCTTCACACAGCTGGACCAAAATCGAGCCGCTGTACCCGGCGTAAATTGCCAGCGGCAGCTGAATTTCACTTACCGTCGGTGAGCCTGTGATATCCACCGCCATCGCATAAAAACCCGCGGCCGATACTAACGGATACGAATAAGTCAGGTCGCCTGTGAATTCCGATACGATGTTTGGGTCGGCGGCAAAAGCGGGGCTGGAAGACAGTGTAACAACCAACAAAATAATAATAGAAGAAATGAGTTTGCGAGTCATTTTCCACCTCCTAAAAATGTACTAAGTTCCGCACAATTTCAAGGCTGATTAGCAATCTCTGTTGGTGACTTTTTATTCTAATAACTTTTATGAGTATATTGCCACTTTTTTTAGATTTTTATTTTGACACATTTAAAGTCAAATGCAGGTTATAAAAGAACGTTGCTTTTATCACTCTCCGACTCACAAATTGCTGTAAGTCGTTGTAAGAAAGAAGCTTAAGTATTATAGGATTATATAGCGTCGTAATGTTAACTGACAAAAACACTTCCAACGTCCGATAAGAAATTTTTTCAGAAATTTCAAAAAAAGTGGTTTTTTCGTGCTTGACTTTGTGGCAGGAAGTGGTAGTGTGTGGCAATAAATAGAAACCAAGTGGGACATACGCCATGCTTTTATTAACAGGTGAGTACCAGCACGTTATCGATGATAAGAGCAGGGTTCTCATCTCCACCAAGCTGAGAAGTCAAATCGATGTCGATGAACACGGCAGCAGCTTTTATCTCGTACTTGGGGCGAACGGCGTTTTGTGCCTGTATCCTGAAAGGTATTTCGAGCAAATCGTTCAGGCAGTGGCACCGGCGACAAGTGCGGCTGACGAGGCGGTTTCATTTGAGCGAATGAGCTTCGCACTGTCCAATAAGGTGGAACTGGATACACAGGGCAGGCTGCTCATCAATGAAAGACTTCGAAAGAGGGCAGGACTTAGCAGCCAGATTACACTTGTCGGCGTGCGGGACCATATCGAGGTCTGGGACAGTGATAACTGGGAACAGTACGTCGAAGACCACATGGGACAATATCAAAAACAAATGGCACAGGCCCGCAAGGACGTGCTTCAAAAAGAAAGTCAGGAATTATAGCTATACATGGAGGCATAGCAAAATGAGTGCAAGCGAGTTTCAGGTAGTACAGGATGCATTAACAGGTCGCAGGGAAGCTGACGAAAATGCTCTGGCCGCGATGGCAGTGCTGGAAGAGCGTCTTGAGAGAGTCCGAGCGTTTGGCGGCGAATTCTCAAATATCGGATTTTCATCCGAAGTTAAAAAGATGCGTCGAAGAAGTATGGCTACTGTCGGCTGAGGGACCCGGTTCGTTTTGGGTACCTCCTGAAATTTGCCTGCATTTTTGTTCTTTGATTTTTCGGAGTTTAAGGGAAAGAACGTGTGGACGGATCATTGGCGGAACATATACCCGTTCTTGCAAATACATTGACCGAGCGGATTAGCTTACCCCAGGACGGGGTGATGGTCGACGCGACCGTTGGACATGGAGGTCATAGTTTTCTGTTCGGCAAAGAATTGGGCTCGGAAGGAACGATTCTCGGCCTGGACGTTGACGAAAAATCAATCCAAAGAGCCCAATTTGTTTTAAAAGACCTCCCCTGCCGGGTAATCCTGGCACAATCCAATTTTGCCGATGTTGACCGGCAGATGCAAAAATACGAGCTTGACAAGGTCGATTTTATATTGGCGGATTTGGGAATCAGCTCGGGACAGTTGTCGGATTCCCAGCGGGGTCTCAGCTTTATGCAGGATATGCCGCTCGATATGAGAATAGACCAAAGCCGCGAGACCACTGCTGCCGACATAATTAATAAGCTCGATGAAAAATCGCTTGCCGATTTGATATACAAATACGGCGAAGAACGGGCGTCGCGGCGGATTGCCAGATTTATCGTAAATCGCCGAAGACAAGAGTCTATAAGAACTACCGGTCAGCTTGCCGATATAGTAAGCAGAGCGTTAGGCGGCAAGCACAGCAGGATTCATCCTGCGACGAGGACGTTTCAGGCGCTGCGGATTGCAGTTAACGATGAGCTGGAAAATTTGCGGGTGCTTTTGGAAAAAACGCCCGGGCAGCTCAAGGCAGGCGGATATATAGCGGTAATCAGCTTTCACAGTCTCGAAGACCGGATTGTGAAATACGATTTCCGAGAAAAAGCCAAAGACGGCGTGTATGAGATAGTTACGAAAAAACCTCTGGTGCCCGGCCGGGAAGAAATACTGGCCAACCCGCGGGCGCGCAGTGCGAAACTGAGAATAGCAAGGAAGTCAGTGAAGAATTGAAAAGGGAGTTTCAGCAATGACTCGTGATGCCAAGATTGGATTATTGTTGGGTCTGTTATTTATTTTCGTAATAGCATTTATTATAAACGGCCTGCCGAGTCTGGGCCGAAGCGACGGCAATGAACTGACGCGAAACATGGCAAGGCCACAGCGAAAACCCGGCATCGGAACCGAAGGCAGACAGGTCGCACAAAGAACAATAACGCCGGTCAGGCCGGTTGTGCCCCCTGCTCAGCCGCAACAGGTTGAACCACAGGTCAGCCAACAAACCCAGAGCAATGTAAGATTCGAAACACAAATACCTCAAACGGCTGTTCAGACAAGCCAGCCGATTGGGCAGATACAAATGTTAACTCAGCAGAACCAACCAGTGCAGCAGACACAGTCGACCCAGCAGATATCAGCAGACCTTCAGGCAATAGCGTCACAGATTAATGCGATTGAGGTTCAGCAAAATACCACGCCTGCTGTTATTTCGCCTGCTGCACCAAAGCCTGCAAGGGCGCATATTTATACGGTTGAGGATGGGGACAGTCTTGCGTCGATAGCCAAAGAGTTTTACGGCAGTGAGCAGGGCAATAAAAAAGCGAACGTCGATTTGATATTCAAAGCTAACAGCAAAATCCTGAAATCACCTGACAGCATATACGTGGGGCAAAAATTAATAATCCCGCCGCTGCCTGACTCGGTTTTGAACAGTCCGAAGACCGTTGCCGGGAATGAGAACTTCAGGCCGGTCCAGTCGGTCGGCACAAATCATGAAAACCAGGCAGCCAAAAATCGAAATACTAAATACTATGTGGTGAAGGATGGAGACAGTCTGTGGAAAATCGCTGCTGAGCAGCTCGGCGACGGAAATAAATACAAGGAGCTTGCGAAAATCAATAAGCTAAAAGATGAGGATTTCCTCGTTGTTGGCGCAAAGCTGATGCTGCCGTAATTCTTTCACAGAAACATTAAGTATGGCCGGGTTCAGATATATTTACGCAATCTTCGTCATCGCCGTCCTCCTGATACTTACGGTACATTTACGCAATCGCTGCGACAGGATATGTAATTTAATAATTTCCACGGAAGCTCAGCAGAGCCGACTCAAACAGCAACTGTGGCAAAAGCAGCTCCAGCTTGAAAGCTATATGAGCCCGACAATGGTTTTTAAATCACTGCCAAACGAATGACGTAAACGCAACTTCGCAACGCTAATAAACGAGTGCAGGATTGAGAACGGAAAAATTCATCATACTTGTTTTTTTTTCTCTGGTACTGGTTTTCGCAGGTCTCGGAGCTCGCTGTTTTTACCTTCAGTATTCGAAGGCTGAACATTATCGCGATGCCTCGATAAGACAGTTATACAAGCAGTCCACCGAAAGTCCGCAGCGCGGGGCGATACTGGATTGTCGGGGCAGAGTCCTTGCGGCCAGCAATCAGACGCAAACCATATTCGCCGAGCCGCGACGCATAAGCCAGCCGCAGGAAGTTGCGACGGCTCTTGCCCCGGTTCTCAGAATCGGCGCGAGAGAGCTTTATGAAAAGATTACGGAAAGCGGCAACCCCGGCTTTGTGAGACTCAAGGAGCAGGCCGGTTTCGAGCAGTGCAATCTGGCGCGGAGTCTCAACAGCGGAATCGGCGTGCAGACCGAG
>JBBABK010000054.1:0-9984 GCA_041657685.1 Phycisphaerae bacterium
GATTTAAGATTGATGTCCCGACTTTCGACACGAAGATCAAACCGGGTGAAATCCAAACCGTTACCATTGAACTGCAGAGAAGCGAGTCTTTCAAGCAGGACGTGAATCTGAAAATTGAATCGGCCAAGGGTCTCAGCATCGACCCGGCTAAAGTTACCGTCAAGGCCAGTGACAAACCTGATGTGCAGCTCAAGATTACGGTGCCTAAGGACGCCGCTCTCGGTGAGTATACGTTCTTTGTGACAGGAACTCCGGACCAGGGGCAATCAACCTCAGCAGAATTCAAAGTGAAAGTTATCTCTTCGGATGCCGGCTACACAATGCAATCAGACAGCCCTAAAGGCGGCAGCTCATTCAAGGGCGAAGAATTCAAGGTCGCTGTCCCAACCTTCGACACGAAAATAAAACAGGGTGAAGTTCAAACCGTTACCATTTCTTTGGACAGAGACGAGTCTTTCAGGCAGGACGTGACGATGGAAATCAAATTGGCCAGGGGCGAAGGCATCAACTTCGACCCGGACAAAGTTCTCGTCAAGGCCGGTGATAAACCTGATGTGCAACTAATGATTACGGTGCCTGACGACGCTGCTCTCGGCGATTATATCGTTTCTGTGACAGGAACCCCGACAACCGGCGAACCGACCTCAAAGGAATTCAAGGTTAAAGTTGTATCTCCATAAAACCCCGTTTATTTGTTGGAATGAGTATGTTTGACAATCGGCAAAGTATATGTCTGAAACTAAAACGAATTTACAATTATAACGCTAATTGATAGGAGATTTTTATGGGATTGATATTACTTATTATTGTTATCTTACTTCTTGTCGGCGCGCTGCCTCGATGGGGTTACAGCCGCAGTTGGGGTTACGGCCCAACTGGTGGCCTGGGATTAGTACTGCTGATCCTGCTGATACTGTTGCTGATGGGATATATTCCCCGCGGCTTCTGAGTAAATAGTTATATGAACTAAGGATATATGGTTAGAGTTGTGGGCTTGAACCGTCAGACAGCTTGGCTGTCTGCATCGGGTACTATAGCCCCGAAAAATAGAATTTATTTAAGGAAAAGAATATAAATGAAAAAGGTAATTGCAATTACAATCGTACTAACGTTGGTTCTGGCAGCCGTCTCGAACGGTAAAGACAGCCCTCAAGGCGGCAGTGACGGCAAGGGCCAGGGATTTAAAATCGATGTCCCGACTTTCGACAAGAAGGTCAAACAGGGTGAAACCCGAACCATTAACATTAAAATTCAGAGGGGCGAGTTTTTCAAGCAGGATGTGGAACTGAAAATCGAATCGGCCGAGGGTATTAGCATCGACCCGGCTGAAGTTACCGTCAAGGCCAGTGACGAACCTGTTGTGCAGCTTTCGATTACCGTAGCTCAGGACGCTGCTCTGGGCAAGTATAGGGTCAATGTGACAGGAACTCCTGAGCAGGGACAATCAACCTCGGTGGAATTCAAAGTCAAAGTTGTTTCTGCGGATGCCGGCTACTTCAACCTGCAATCGAACAGTCCTAAAGGCGGCGGCAATGCCAAAGGCGAAGAATTCAGAATTGCTGTCCCTGCCTTCGAAACAAAGATAAAACAGGGCGATACTAAAAGCGTCATCATCTCTCTCAAAAGAGGCAAGTCTTTCAATCAGGACGTGACGCTCAATATGAAACTGGTCAGAGGCGAAGGCATCACCTTCGACCCGGATAATATTATCATCAAGGCCAGTGACCAACCGGATGTGCAATCGATGATTACCGTGCCCAATGATGCGGATCTCGGCGATTACGTTGTTTCTGTGACGGGAACACCGACAACCGGCCAGGCAACGTCGGTGGAATTCAAGGTTAAGGTTGTCTCTCCGTAAGTGACTATTTGTTTGAGTATGTTTGACAATTAGAAAAGCAGGGGGTCTCCGTCGCGAATTATGCGCTAAGGGGGCTCCCCGCTTTATGAAATAACGAAGTTCGGTTTATAGTATCTCAGTGCAAGGATAATCTATGCAGTCGTATATGCCAAATCCAAAGGTGCTTTTAATTAATCGCCGGCTATTCGGTTTATTTGCGTTTACCGTTGTTTGTATCCTGCTTGTAATCACCTGCGCTGCGGTGAGTTACGACCCCAACACCCATATGAGCCTTGACGAATCCGGGGCGGATAGCAATGATGTCACTAATGATTCTAACGGCCCGACTATTTTTATGGACTATAGTGAAGAAAATCCTAAAATAAACCCTATTTACTCTTTTGCGTATTTTATCCCGCTGATATCACCGACACTTGTTGACAGGGAAATCAGCGTTAACAACAATCAGCAGGTAAGTATTATTTCATATAAAAAAAAGGTTACTTCAAAATCCTTTTATGCGGCCTGTGAATTTAAGATGACGGGAAAGGGCTTTCACAGGAACACATTTGACTCTGCGGGGATGATAGCGAGAAACGTCGGTGATTTGAAAGAAGGAGAGCCGCTGACAAACATGCTTGATTATATTAAGTTCCAGGGCCAGGGGGTTGGTCTTATTGAGGTTAAAGGAACGATTACCGGTTCTACAAAGACCGTTACCGAGGTGGATATATGTTTCCACGCCAAGGGAGAATTAAGCCCTGTAACAATTGGGCTTTACAGTGTTAAACCGCAAAACGGCCAATATAAGTACGAAAATAGATATAATGAGATAATTGCAACAGTGGACACACTGACATTCAGCAGGAGTTCAGAGAACCCCAGGATGGGAATAGAGATATCGTCTATCCGCGACAAGAATGAGGAAGAGGTGGGTTTCTGGAGTAAGGTCAAAGCGATAATTGCCAATTTCTTTATAAAGCCGCTGGAAGTGGATAAGCTTGGCAATGATACAATGCTGAATTTTGGTTATGCAATACTTAAGCAGGAACCCGCGTTTACTTTTCCAATAGCCAAAAATATAAAGGAAGATAGGGTAGTGACAATAGGCAACATTGGAAAATGAAACATAGTTCCATATCAAGGACATAGCTATAAGGGATTACCTTACTGTAAATTGAGTTTTTTCCCTGATTTTCAAAAATGAACATTAGGCTTATCATCCGCATATAAATGATTGAATTTTTTGAAGGAAGGAATTCCCAAAAAAATAACAGCCCGTAGCTTTGTAATTGTCGCCGCATTAATCCGGCGTTCAGGGAGTGGAGGCTCCGACGGGTAATTGTCGGGTATATTGAACTCGAATGGGAATTGAGGTAACACAGGAGCTGTACTCGCAATAGTATGGCTCCTGTCGTTTTATCGGCTCGCCAAATTAATATGCCGGTGGACTTCGCCTTTAACTGTTGTTATATTCTCGCGTTACGCCGGAATTATTACTCGGAGGTTAAAATGGATAAAATCAAAAACTTTTTTCAGCAGAATGACGCCTTCGCAGCCGCCTGCGGTATAGAATTGCTCGATGTGGGCGAAGGCACCGCCAAAGCAAAACTGCATTTGAAAAAGCAGCATCTAAACGGCGTCGGCGTCGCCCACGGCGGTATAATATTCACGCTCGCCGATTTCGCCTTCGCGGCTGCCTCGAACTCGCACGGCACAATTGCCGTCGCCATCAACGCCAATATCCAATACCTTACCGCTGCCAAAGATGAAACAATTTACGCCGAGGCAAAAGAAATTTCCTGCGGCCGGAAAATCGCGTCGTATAATATAGAAGTGACGAACGAATCAAAACAGACAATAGCAGTCTTTCAGGGAATGGTTTACAGAAAAGATGCCCAGCTTGAATTATGACACCGTACATAAATCCGCGAACGTCCGTCATGACGACCGGCTGCACCAGATACTCGAATCGCTGTATAAAAAATACAACCGCTTCGAGCTGATAAAATCCGACCCGCTCCAGTTCGTCTATCGCTTTGACAAACCTGCCGATATGGAAATCGCAGGCTTCCTCGCCGCCGCTCTTGCTTACGGCCGGGTCGAGCAAATCCAGCGAAGTGTTGACAACCTGCTGGCCCGAATGGAAAATGAACCTTTCGATTTTATAATAAATTTTAAAAGCTCGTCCGCCAAATCACTTGCCGGTTTCAAGCATCGTTTCAATACCGCCGATGATATTTGCGATTTATGCAGTATATTAAAAACAATTTTGCGGAAATATGAATCTCTCGAAAATTGTTTTGCGGTCCACCTTAAGCCTGACGATGTTAATATAATTAACGCCTTATCAGGTTTTGTAAAAACCATATTAAAGCATCACGGCTTGCCCGTTTCCAAAGGCTTGAATTATCTGCTCAGCGACCCCATCAACGGCAGCCCCTGCAAAAGACTGAATATGTTCCTGCGGTGGATGGTTCGCGATGATGACGTTGACTCGGGCCTGTGGAAATCCGTCAATAAGTCCCTGCTCATTGTGCCGGTTGATGTGCATATGACCCGGCTGTGCAAAATCTTGGGTTTATACGAACGCAAAACCGTCTCACTTGCCACCGCCGTTGAAATTACAAACAACTTCGCGAAACTCGAACCCGCCGACCCCGTCAAATATGATTTTGCGCTTTCGAGAATCGGAATCATCGAAGACTGCACCGGCCGATATAGGCCCAAATGCGAAGACTGTGAATTAATCGAATTCTGCAAACGGCGAGATAGTTTTTAAATGAAAACAATGGAAAAGAAACTAAACGTATTGTTTTTATGTACCGGAAATTCCTGCCGCAGCCAGATGGCCGAAGGATGGGCACGTCATTTAAAAGGTGACGTCATCGAGGCCTTTTCCGCCGGTATCTGTCCTGTTGGCGTAAACAAAATGGCAGTCGAAGTTATGGCCGAAGCCGGCATAGACATATCGAACCAAAAATCAAAACACCTCGATGACCTCGCCGGCGTCGATTTCGATTACGTCATAACCCTGTGCGATAACGCCAGAGAGCATTGCCCCGTCTTTCCCGGCAAGGCTAAGATGATTCATAAATCATTCGCCGACCCAACCTTCGTATCTGGAACCCGCGAAATAGTATTAGGCAAATTTCGCGAAGTTCGCGACCAGATACGAGATTTCATCGAAACAATGCCGCAAAGCCTGGAGAACCGAAACGACCAATGACCCCCGAACAGCTTGAAAAATATAGTTCCGCAATCACGCTTTCCGATATGGAAGTCTTCGTCTTCCCGGAACTGATGTACAGCCTCGTCCTGGCGAATATAATGAGCCCCAAAATCTGGCAATGGCGACAGACCGACACCTTCGAAAAATTGCAGGGCAAAGACAGCTACAAAATCCTGATGCGACTCAAGCAATTTATAATGGACGAGTACGATTTCAATCTCGACCTCGAAACCTGGGGCCTCACCACCCGCGAAAAAGAAATCAAAAGATTCGAAAAGTTCATCCCGCCCGACCAAATCGCCGCCAGTAACGCGCTGTTCGGCTACGAAGGCGACAAATATTATTTCGACGTCGATATCCGCAGGCACTTCGGCCTCGATAAATACAACACCAACATAATTCCGTACTGGAAAACCGAAACCGTCGAAGCGATGGACGCGTTCCGCCTAAAGCCCGGCTACAAATCCGGCGCGGGCGAATGCGTGTCACTGTCAACTCTTTACGCAGCCGCCGCGTACATAGTCTGCGGCATCGCCCCCGACGATATCTATATGATTCTCACGCCGCTGCATTCGCAAAATTACATCGATGTAAAAGACGGCGTCCTCACCAACAACCGCCGGCTCGTTACCAAAACAATGTGGTTCAACGGTACCGCCCTGACCGACAGGGCACAGCGCGCAATCCGTCACGAAAACGTCACCATCGTCGCGCACCCAACTGGCTACGTCCATTGCCTCTACAGCGACGCGACAATCAATCCCGCCGTTTACGAAAAATTTACAAAACTCCTCACCGGCTACCTTACCGAAAAACTCTCACTGCTCACCATCGCCAACTTCCTCCGCTGGAATCAAAAATATCAGCAGTATTTCCAGTTCTGCTGCGAAGGCTGCCGCGACGGCGAAAGGTATGCGAAAGCCGAAGTCCTTTTCCATTACGAGCACGGCACCAGTATGCGCGTTGCCGACGACACGTTTGAAAAACTCATCGAAGAAATTGGTGACCAGGACGTAATGTCCGACCGCCTGCCTGACAGGATGTGCTGCCAGCAGTTAATCGCGTTCTGCGAGTATGAAAATCTCGACGTCCGAAACAAATCCGACTGGCCAGCCATAAAAAAATATCTTGGCCCGTTCGTCCCGCCCGTCGATGAATTTCTCAAAGACCTTGCCGATTTCCTTCGCATCGAACCCAAACTGCCCTCAGCCGGCAAGAATTTTATTGCGACAGAACCCATCAAACTTAATGCCGATATGCAGCGGCAGGACGTAATAGATTATTTACAGTCGATGCGGGGCAAAAATCCCACCGCCGATTTAGCCTTTTATACCTACCGCGATATGCAGTCCTGCGACTGGACCCCATTTACAAAAGCTGCCGTCGAACGCAGCCCCGTCTCAATCGACCACGCAAAATCAATGAGCGAAGACGAAATTTATAATTGGCTTAATAAAATGCCCGCCGAATCCATATACGACGCGTCCCGCCTCGCCCAGCCCGATGAAGTCGCCAATTACAAGACCGGCGATGGCCTCGAAAAAGCCTTCCTGCTCGCCAACATCCTGCGCAGCAGGGCACCGCAGCAGGAAATCCGGATATTAGCCGACGATACCTTAGTCGTCGTAAAAGCCGCCAAAGAATACAAATTCCCCTCCGATAAACACCTTGCAAACGCTGTTTCGATTTCCCCTGACGGCTCGATAAAAACCGAAAATTAATTTTTTTATAAATTTTGGAATTTCTGTTGACGATTATATTATATAAGACTATATTAGTCCTACATAGTTAAGGGAACTCGATGGACGTATTAAAGCGAAATACCGATTACGCGCTGCGGGCGATGGTGCACCTCGCAAGGCAATGGCAGGGCGAACCCGCCTCCAGCCGCGGTATCGCCGCTGCCGAGGGCATTTCTTACGACCTGACCTGCAAGCTGCTCCAGAAGCTCGCAAAGGCAAAACTGGTTAAAAGCTCTATGGGGCCAAAAGGGGGCTTTACTCTTGCCCGCGAACCTGAAAAAATCAGCCTCGGCCGAGTTATCGAATCGGTACAGGGTAAAATTAACCTGAACCGCTGCCTGCTGGGCGGATATAAATGCCCCAGAAAGGGCGATTGTCCGGTTTACGGCAAACTCGCCGACCTGCAGAACTATATAGACGATTATTTCGGACAGGTCACTCTCGCCGAGCTGCTCAAAAAAAGCGGCACTCAAAAACGAAAGCGAGGCAAAAAATGACCGATACCAAACCCGAAAAAAAATCCAAACTGCTGGACTCCTGTGTCGCGAACGCTCAGCAGCTTAATTCGCTGATTGATTACTCCGCCGACGCGGTCGTCAGCAAAACCATTCTCGATAAATCAGCCGGTACAATCACGCTCTTTGCCTTCGATAAAGGCCAGGGCCTAAGCGAGCATACCGCCCCGTACGATGCGACCGTAATTATTCTCGACGGCTCAGCCCAACTGACAATCGGTGGCAAAGACCTTACCGTTTGCGCAGGCCGAATCACAATAATGCCCGCGAATGTACCGCACTCCGTTTTTGCGCACGAACGTTTCAAAATGTTATTGATAATGATTCGTTCCGGGAATTAATTTTAATATGAATGCAATCGCAGTTGAAAAAATAAAAAAAGAAATGATGGAATACTTCGGCTCTGACCGAAAGCGAATAGACCACGCTCTGAATGTTCTTGATTATGCAAGGCGCATAAATTCCATAGAAAAGGCCGACTTTTTAATCGTCGAGGCAGCCGCTCTACTTCACGACATTGGCATACACGCAGCCGAGCAGAAGTACCGCTCCGCCGCCGGAAAATACCAGGAAGTCGAAGGTCCGCCCATAGCAAAAAAAATCCTTCTAAAAAACGCCTTTACAGAATCTGATATAGACCATATATGCGCCATTATAGCCAACCACCACAGTGCGAAAAATATCGACACGCTTGAATTCAGGGTAATATGGGATTCGGACTGGCTCGTCAATATTCCAGATGAATTCGACCTAACCGATAAACCAGCCCTGCGTCGTTTGATTGAAAAAATTTTTAAGACAGCGGCAGGCAAAGAAATCGCAATAACAACTTTTCTTAATAATACAGGTAACGATATTGAAAAAACTAAAAATTAGGGAGGCAGAACTATGAATATGATGTGTTATCAATGCGAACAGACCGCCAAAGGCACCGGCTGCACCGCTTTCGGCGTCTGCGGCAAAAGTCCCGAAGTCGCAGCCTTGCAGGACTTGCTCGTTTACGCGCTTAAAGACATCTCGCGCTACGCCCACCGCGCAAGACTCCTCAGCGCCGCCGACAGCAAAATTGACGTGTTTATTGTCAAATCACTTTTCAGCACGCTGACAAACGTGAACTTCGACCAGACCCGTTTCCAAAAATTCATCAAGGATGCGTATCAAGTAAAGCAAAAAGCCGTCGCGCTTTACGCTCAAGCCGCCAAAGACTCCGGCGCAGTTCCCGAACAGCTCGAAGAGCCTTTCAACTGGTGGGACGAATCCGACGACATTAACGCACTTATCGGCAAAGGTGAAGCAATCTCGATTCAGTTAAGAATAGACGAACTGGGCGTAGATGTCACCGGCCTGCAGGAACTAATTACCTACGGTCTCAAAGGCGCCTCCGCTTACATCGACCACGCCCAAATTCTCGGCAATGAAGCTCCCGACGTTTACGCTGCCGTTATCGAAATGCTCGATTACCTGACCACCCAGCCGACTGACATCGGCGACCTGCTCGCCAAAGCCCTCAGAACCGGCGAAATAAATCTCAAGGCGATGGAACTGCTCGACGCCGCCAACACCGGTACCTTCGGCCATCCCGAACCGACCAAAGTCCGCATCACCCCCGTAAAAGGAAAATGCATTGTCGTCTCCGGCCACGACCTCAAAGACCTCGCCGAACTGTTGGAGCAAACAAAAGACAAAGGCATCAACGTTTACACCCACGGCGAAATGCTGCCCTGCAACGCCTACCCCGGCCTGAAAAAATACAAACACCTCGTCGGCAACTACGGCGGCGCGTGGCAGGACCAGCGGCAGGAATTCGACGCCTTCCCCGGCGCAATTCTTATGACAACCAACTGCATCCAAAAACCCAAAGACAGCTACAAAGCTCGAATCTTTACAACCGGCCTCGTCGGCTGGGAGGATGTCACCCACATTGCCAATAGCGATTTTACACCCGTCATAAACGCCGCCCTCGCCGCCCCAGGTTTCGAAAAAGATGAACCCGAAAAATTCATTACCGTCGGCTTCGGCCATAACGCCGTCTTTAACGCCGCCGATAAAGTCGTCGAACTTGTAAAGGCAGGCAAAATAAAACACTTTTTCTTGATTGGCGGTTGCGACGGCGCAAAGCCCGGCAGGAATTATTACACCGAGTTCGCGCAAAAAGTCCCCGATGACTGCGTAATACTCACGCTCGCCTGCGGCAAATACCGGTTCAACAAACTCGAATTCGGACAAATCGACGGCCTGCCGCGTCTGCTCGACTGCGGCCAGTGCAACGACGCGTACTCGGCGATCAAGGTCGCCGGCGCGCTCGCGCAGGCCTTCGGCTGCGGCATCAACGAACTGCCGCTCTCGCTGGTGATCTCCTGGTTCGAGCAGAAGGCCGTGGCCGTGCTGCTCACGCTGCTCCACCTCGGCGTGCGCAACATCCGCCTCGGGCCCGATCTGCCCGCCTTCGTCTCGCCCGGCGTGCTCGGCTTCCTCGTCGAGCGTTTCGGGCTGAAGGGCATCACGACCGCCGAGGCCGACCTCCAGGCCTGCCTGGCGAAGTGAAGCAGAGCGCAGTCCGGTCAGGTCACAGAGGAAGCGGAGCGGAGGAAGGAGATCGCAGCGTTGGGCTTGGTGAATCGGGAAACCGATCCAGCCAACGCTCCTCGCGTGCGA
>JBBABK010000055.1:0-9949 GCA_041657685.1 Phycisphaerae bacterium
TTCGGCCTGTTTTACAGGTTCGGGTTTTGGAATCTCAATTTGTGGTTCCGGCTGAGGTTCTGCTTGTTGTGTTATTTGTTCCTGTACCTGCGTTTCAACTGGTTCAGGTGCTTCGGGCTGTGCCGCGACCTGCTCCTGCTGCTCTTCCTTTTTCGGCGCTTTTCGTCTTGGTTTCCTCTTGAGCTTTACTTTCTCAAGGTCAACTTTTTCCGCCTCTTCGACTGCGGTTACATTATCCCCTTCGCTGAACCATTCGCGGATAGTAGCAGCCAGACCCGCCGATATAGTTGACATATGATTCTTAACGTCAAGTTCTTCGTCCTGACACTTCTTGACTATCGCGGAACTTTCAACTCCAAGCTCTTTCGCTAAAATATAAACTCTCGTAGAAGCCAAAGCATCTCCATTTAAAAAATATCAACACCAGCCGCTCAGATTTTATCTTCCTGAGGCTCTTGTTTGGCCTTTTTCTGGGTTTCTTTTTTCAATGCGGCCTCTGCAACCGTTTGCCTCGGTTCGGCGGCTATCATCTTAGCCTGCTCGGCTGCGGCATTGACAAGATTATTCGCCAGCTCGGCATCGAGCTGCAACTCACTAATCAGCGGCTCAGGCCCGACGTCATCCAAATCCATAATGGATATGATGCCTAACGCGATTAATTTATCAATAAGTGTATCATCCGCACTGACGGATTTTACGCAGCTGGTCAGCTTCTCGATGCCCTCGTTATATTCAGCGGGCGTCAGTATATCGATGTCCCAGCTGGTGAGCCGGGCTGCGAGCCTGACGTTCTGGCCGTGTTTACCGATTGCCAAACTGAGCTGGTCTTCATCGGCGACAACCGTCGCCCTGCCAAGCTCGAAGCACAGCGCAATTTCGCTCACATCTGCCGGCTTCAATGAATTTGTAATCAGCACCTGAGAAGATTCGTTCCAGCGAACGATGTCGATTTTTTCTCCGCCAAGCTCATCGACAATGTTTTTAATCCTGCTGCCGCGCACGCCGACGCACGCGCCTACCGGGTCGACCTTGTCATCCAGCGACGCCACCGCGACTTTTGTGCGATAGCCGGCCTCTCGCGCCAAGGCGCGTATTTCAATCACGCCCTCGGCGATTTCCGGCACTTCCAGCTCGAACAATTTGCGAATAAAATCAGGATGAGTTCTCGAAAGTATAATCCTTATCTGGCTCGATATTTCCTTGACGTCGAGAATCATCGCGCGAATTCTTTCGCCCGCCCTGTGCGTCTGTCCCATTATCTGTTCGCTGCGCGGAAGCAAAGCTTCCGTGCGCTGATTGATATTCACCACAACCGAGCCTCGCTCGTAACGCACGACGCTGCCGCTGACGATACTGCCCCTTCGCTGGATATATTCGGCATAGACGCTCTCGCGCTCGTCGGCGCGGATTTTCTGAATCATAACCTGCTTGGCGGTCTGTGCGGGGATTCGGCCGAGCTGACGAATATCCATTTGCTCGCCGTCCTTGAACGCGGTAACTTCGCCGGTATTCCTGTCAATATGAACTGCGACATCGCCTTCGGGCTGGCCGAAGTGCTTTCGCGCTGCTGATATCATAGCCTCTTCCAGGTCCAGGAATATCGATTCTTTGTCGATGTTCCGGTCGCGAGCTATATTCTCGACGATTCTGACTAACTCCTGGTTCACTTTTACCTTCCTGTTACAAAACCAAAAAAAATGGAAACCAAAAAAACAGGTTTCCACTTCACGCTCCCGATAAACGAAGGCTCAATATCGCTACATCAGCCGTCCCCCCAAATACAAAGCCCGCTCGTTTACCGCCAATGAAGCAGAAACATTCACGCCCAAGCCTCTGTCCACGCAAAGGCGCCGCCGCGCAACCGCTTTGTTGCGCTTATCTTTCACGGCTCGTCAATCCTGCAAAGTCCATTATCAACTCTACCTTTACTTTCAAACCTTCAGCTTTGGCGCCGGCCGTCGGAACAACCTGAACAGCCAGCCCGATAATAGTAATCGTTATAATTGCATCAGGCAACGATTATTTTCGCATAAATCCCAACAATTTTTCCCTGCCAATCGACTATATCAGCGTTCCCATCGCTGTTGAAAGCTCTATTTTCGCGTCAATAACCGCCTGTTCGACGCATTTTTTCCAGTCGTCACCGAACTGCTCTTTGTATTTCGGTTTTTCGTATGCGTAAATTATCGACCGCGACGCGTTAATAAGAGCGCCCGTTCCGTCGGTCTTGCAGAACCTTATGCAATCCGCCGCCGATGCGCCCTGCGAGCCGTAACCCGGCACGAGGAACCAGATTTTATCATATTTTTTGCGAAGAGCCGCCGCATCATCCCGCGACAATCCGCCCACGACCATACCGACATTGCTGTATCCGCTTTCGCCGATTCGCTGCGGCTCGCAGGCGATGTCATTTACAATATCCGCTATTTGCTGGTACAGCTTTTTGCCGTCGGCGTCGGCAAAATCCTGTATCGCCGCGCCGCCCGGGTTGCTCGAACGCACCCACACGAAAACTCCTTTGCCCTGCTTATCCGCCATATCCGCAAAAGGTTTAATCCCCTCGTCGCCGGCGAAGCCGTTAATTGTAATCGCATCTGCCGTAATCGTATCTTCCAGCCCTACCAGTTCGGGATTCTGCAAATGCGCCTGCGCATAAAGCTCAGCCGTATGACCGATGTCGCCGCGTTTTACATCGGCTATAATTTCCAGGCCCAAATTCTCGGCCTCACTGATGAGCGAATAGTATGTTTCCAGCCCTTCCCACAAATACTTTTCGAAAAATGCTATATTGATTTTCACGGCCGGTACTATAGGTGCGATTATACGCGTTACCTGAGTGCAGAATTCGAATATTGCGTCAATGGCGGCACCTGCGTCGTTTTCATCGTTCATCGCTTTGTGACTTCTAATCGCCTTGGGCAGTCTGCTGTAAACCGGGTCCAGCCCGACAACGAGAGACGTCCTTTTGTTCTTTACTGCGTCACAAAGACGGTCGGCAAAATGGTTAGACATTGTTCTCCTTATCAATTACGAATAATAACAAAAACTTAAAAACCTTTTCAAAAAACAGGCCACGTAATATAATCATACTACAGGCTTTAAGCAAGGCTCAATTATAATATCGGTGCGAATGACTTTTTATGCCCGAACTATACCTGCTCAAACCTATTTTGACTCTTTAACGGCTGTAGCCAATGCATATAGATGAGCTGATTGAAAAAGAAAACAACAAAGCCTTTGGCCCCGAAAAAAGGCCGAACAAACATCTGATTTTAAAGCTCATCCTCCTTGCAATACTGATTTCAATCTTGTGCCTGACAGTTTTCTTAATTTTAATGCTGCAAAAACCTTCCGGCTACGAATCGCCGCAGACGATTGAGGACAATCAGGTAAGCAAGTATCTCACGCACGTAATCAGCCAGGACCTTTATAACGGTGCGCAACTGGGTGTGCCTTTCGATTTAATTATCACCGAAGAGGGAATGAACGATATAATTGTGCGTTCCGAATGGCCCAGGCAGACGGGCAAAGCAATTTTCCACGCACCTCAGGTTCGATTTACACCCGATATCATTCTGATTCAGGGAATAGTCGATTTTAACGCGGCCGAGCTGTTCGTTGAAATTGACGGAACCGCGTTCATTGATGAAAATGCCTTGCTGAACCTCGACGTCAACGGCGTAAAAATAGGTGCGCTTACAATTACAACCATCGCAAAAATAATCGCATCAATAATATACAATGACGAAATAACAAAAAGCCGGCTTGATGAAAACGACTGGCGGGCAAAAATTATGACATCGCTGCTGACAGGAATGCCGTTCGAACCGGTCTTCGAAATCGACCAGGCATTGCTGCGAATAGATAAAGTAAAAATCGAATCGCAAAAACTAACCATCCATTTTATTCCGGTTGATTATGAATAATAATTTTTTGTCGGGCAAAAAAGTTCTCGTAATGGGTCTGGGCCGATTCGGCGGCGGCGTAGATGCTGCGAAATTCGCCGCCTGTTGCGGCGCCGACGTTGTTGTTACAGATTTGGCAAGTCAAGAAGAGCTTACCGATTCTTTATCGCAGTTAAATGATTGTCCGAATATCGAATACCATCTCGGCTCGCACGATGAAACGGATTTTGAAAATGCCGATATCGTAATCGCCAATCCTGCCGTGCCGCTCAATAACAAATTTTTGAAAATCGCGGCGGCCTGCGGTAATATTGTTACTTCACAAATCGCAATTTTTTTCACGCTCTGTCCGGCACCGATAATCGGAATAACAGGCTCGAACGGCAAAAGCACAACTACCGCCCTCTCGGCTCATATCCTCCGCGGCGCGAAAAACACTCAATACCAAACCGTCTGGCTGAGCGGCAACATAGGCAATGAGCCGCTGCTGATGTTGCTGGATAAAATCAAACCGAACGATTTGGCGGTTTTGGAATTATCAAGTTTTCAAATCGAACAACTGGCAGCCGAGTCCCGATTCATCGGGGCCCCGCAGGTCGCACTGCTTACCAACCTGCTGCCCAATCATCTCGACCGTTACGAAACATTTGAAAATTATTGCCGCGCAAAAGAATTGCTCTTTGAAAATCAAAAACCGCAGGAAAATAATCCCGCGATTTCTATTTTCAACCGCGATGACAATATCGCGATGCAGTGGTACGACAGATATAAAAATCAACCGAACAGAAAATGCCTCTTATACAGTTCCGATGACGTCAGCGCGACAACCCGCGCCTGTTTCAATCTGCCCGGCAGGTGCAATCTTGCCAATCTCGCCGCAGCAATGACAATAGCAGAGGTCTTTGGCGTCGAACAAAACGATATTGAAGAATGCCTGCCCGATTTCCACGCCCTGCCGCACCGCCTACAATTTATAGCCGAGCACAACGGCGTCCGCTGGTTCAACGATTCAAAAGCAACCACGCCCGAAGCAACAATCGCCGCTCTCGAAGCATTCGATGAAAAAATCGTTATAATCGCCGGCGGCTACGATAAGCAACTACCCTTCGACGAGCTTGCGAAAATTATCGCTCAAAAAGCCCGTGCCGCGATGCTCATCGGCACAACCGCGCAAAAAATAAAATCAGCCGTCGAAGCCGCAGCCGGTAAAAACGTCTCAATCGAAATATGTGATACACTCGCCGATGCGGTATCAGCAGCGAACAGAATCGCTCAAAAAGGCGATGTGGTTCTGCTCAGCCCAGCCTGTGCCAGCTATGATATGTTCGATAATTACGAGCAGAGAGCGGAGCAATTCATCGACCTTGTGAAAAAGTTATAGGAACATAGCATTTGCCGGATTAAAATTGATTGTAACATTCGATAAAACACCTTCATTTAACTCCCCCAAATCCAAATCAGCAGGCATTGTCCCATAAGCTGCTTTTTTTTAGTTCCATCTGATTAAGCACCCCCTTTTTCCTGTCGATGTCTCAAGCATCAACAGTTTTTACAGGAGCCGGTTATGGAAGAGCATTCCGAAAGAAGAACTGAGCGAAGACTTCGTTATCACTGGCCTGTCTGGTTCGCGGAGGATTTCGACCAAATGCTTTCACAGGGACAAATGGTTGACGTTTCGAGCGGCGGCGCCGCATTCACCTGTCACGGCGACCAGCACTGCCCGTACCCCGGCCAGGATGTGACCGCACGTTTCAGCGTACCGCAGTTCGACACGGATAATTCATTCGGCCTTGCAAGCTTCACACGCAGAGGCAGGGTCTGTCGGGTTGACCAGCTTAACGGCTACACTCGCCGAATCGCGATGCAGTTTTCTGAACCGCTGCCGTTCAAACCCGGCGAACAGTCCGACTCGGAAATCGATACCCGCGAAAGATTAAAAGCCGTAACGATTTAGTTAGCTGGTTAATTGGTGAGTGGTTAATTGGTTAATTGAAAGCAGCCGCTCCTCAATTAATTAACTAATTAACCATTTAACCAATTAACTAATTAACCACTAACTACTTCGATTCGACATTTCGGAATCGATGATAAAAAAAGCTGTCCGTACTTCTTGTTAACAATCCTGCTGTCCAGCACGACGACAATTCCCGTATCGCTTTTGCTGCGAATCAATCTGCCGAACCCCTGCTTGAATTTTATAATCGCCGAGGGCAATTGATAATCGAAAAACGGATTGCCGCCCTGCCTCCGAACCTGCTCGACCCGGCCGGCTACCAGCGGATGATTCGGCACCGCGAAAGGCAGCCTGACGATTATCACATTGCTAAGCACATCACCCGGCACATCCACGCCCTGCCAGAAACTGTCCGTTCCGAACAGTACGCTTTTATCCCCCTCTTTGAATTTTTTTAGTAACGTGCTGCGGTCGAACCTGTCCGCCTGCCGCAAAAAATAATATTCGTTTTCCGCGAACCACTGCTCCATTTTTCCCGCGACATTATTGAGCATCTGGTAGCTCGTAAAAAGCACGAATGCCCTGCCGTTTGTTTTTTCTATGTACTTGCGAATTGCAGCCGCAGCCGAGTCTGTAAAATCCTGCTCGTTCGGGTCCGGCAAGTCCTTTTCGATGTACAGTGTAACCTGCTTTTCAAAATCGAAAGGCGAACCCAGTTTAATCCCGTCAAAATTCTCCAGCCCGACTCGTCCCGCGAAAAAGTCGAACTGCCCTGCTTTGCCGCCGTCACAGCTTAGCGTCGCGGAGGTCAGAACCACCGAATCATAAATATTGAACAATGTCCTTTTTACATCTTCGCCTACGTTCAGAGGGGCGCTTTTGAGCCTTACAATCGTGCTTCGCCGCTGGTCGGTTTCAATCCAGTAAACCTGCTCGGCAAGCTGCTGGCCTATGAAATTCTGCAAATCGATAATCAAATCGGCCGCCATATTTGCGAATCGCAAAATCTCATAATTTTCGTCGTTGTCGTTTCCCTTCTTCGAAAGCGCCGCCAGTTCCGTCCGCAGCGGTTTCAAATATCCCGACAGACTTTCATCCACAAAATTAGTGTAGCACTTTCCGCCGGTCTGGTCCTGATTGTGCTCGTACCAGTTTTGAACATCCTTAAAAAATTTCCTGCCCGCCGTCCTTGCAGCATTGACCAGCTTAATCGCCTTATCGCCCTGCCTGGTAAAGGTAAGCAGCCCTCTTTTGGTCCTGCTGTTATATAATCTGTCGAGCAGATAATTCAGCCGTCCGCTGCTGATATCTATTCCGAAATGGTCCTGCGCGACGTTCTCGATATTGTGCGCTTCATCGATAATTACATTGTGATAATCGGGTAAAAGATTATGTCCCTGTTCCTTGAGCACAAGGTCGCTGAACATCAGCGCGTGATTGGCGACGATTATATCAGCCGAGTCGAGCTGTTTTCTCGCGAGCTGGTAGAAACAATTTTTGAAATGGCTGCACCTCGCACCCGGGCAGCTGTTATGCTCGCTGTGAACCGCATCCCACGCCTCGGCCGTCGGCACAAAAGGCAAATCGCTCAGCGACCCGTCAGTCGAATCGAGCGACCATTTTTTAATATCGTTCAGCTCGTCATTTATCTGCGTGAACATTGTCCTGCCTGTACGAATGGCATACTCCAGCCGTCGATGGCAGAGATAATTGGCCCTGCCCTTTGCGAGCTTTGCTGAAAATTCGTTCGGCAGAACCTTCGCAAGCGCGGGTATGTCTTTATTGATTAGCTGCTCCTGCAGCGTGATGGTAAAAGTGCTGACCAGCGTCTTGGCGCCGCTGCCGCTGATATTATGAATCGCCGGTATTAGATACGCGAAACTTTTCCCAACTCCTGTGCCGGCTTCTGCCGCCAGCCTTTTTTTATTTCGCAATGCCTCATAAACCGCACAGGCCATCTGCACCTGCTCATCCCGCGCTTCATAGCCGCTAATGCCTTTTGCGAGCGGACCGTCAGAGGCGAAATAATTTTCCATCTCAAGGGAAGTATTGAGCCTTATCATTTGCCTCGTTTTACGTCTTGTGCAGAGCCGTTGTATTTACTGACTGCGCCGCTGCTCGATAGCCGTTTTTAAATAACCCACCGCCGGTGCGTCAGGCATCTTTTCATACGCGGCATTTACCGCCTCCCACGCCTTGTCGAGCCGGTCAAGCTGCATATAAATGTACGCAAGCAGGAACTGCAGTTCCGGCGCGGAGCTTACATCAATCCACGCGTTAATATCCGAAATCCTTCTTTCGAGCGTATCTTTATCGCCTATCATCGCCGCAAGGTCAATCTTAAAACCAACGTACGCCGGGAACATTTCAATCGCGTTGTTCAGATATGCCGCGCTGCTCATATATTCACCGGCCGCCAGCAACGCGTGACTTTTGCCGGCATATGCCAGTGGGTCGAGCGGCTTATAAATCGACGCCATCGAATACGCTTCCACAGCTTTATAAAATTTGCCCTCGTGCATATACTGCTCTGCGGCCAGCATAAACTGGTTAAACTTATCCTGCGAACGGGCGGCAAAACTCTGTCTCTCGGATAATACCCTCTGTGCCCTGGCGAGAATTTCTATCTCCGAAAGAGATTCTTTCTCTGCAGGTTTTGTTTTCTGCTGGGGCACAGCCCTGGGAGCTTGCTGATATCCTGATTCCTCCTCTTCAGGCTCTTCCTCTTCGACGGCCTCTGCCGGTTCTTCCGCAGGCAGCGACTGCTCTAACGTCTCTTTCGCCTGCTCGTACTCTCTTTGCATTTGTTGATAAACATCTTCTTTCGGCCCCTGCCGCTTAGCTATAAGCTCCTGCTCTTCGAGCAAACCAGGCCGCTGCGCTTCGAGAGGCTTTTGCGGCTCTGCCGGCACCTGCTTTGCCTGCTCGTAAGTCAGACTCATATCCGGTTCTTTTTCGCTCTCTATATCTTTAGAACCCACCCTGTCAATGAGTTTCTGCTGCAATTTCTCAGCTTCCACGCGAAGCCCCCGCAGTTCCTCGGTTATTCGCTCCTGCTCATCAATCCGGCTTTGCTGCTTCTGTATCAATTCCTCACCGCTCGGAGGCTGCAAACCCATCAATTCCTGCTCCTTCTCCATAAGTCTGCGCTGAGCATCCGCATTTGTATAATAAATCGGAGGTATATTATCACTTACACGAGTGGTATCGGTTTGCGGCTCTATCAATAAGTCGTGCCGCGTCGTTCGGATTTTCTCTGACGGCGGCGTTAAAATTATATTAGTCCCCGGCGCAATCCGCGTAACCGTTGTGGTCTGTGAATAATACGGTGCGACCCCGCCGCTGTAATAATTCTGCGGAATAGTCGACCGCCTCAAAAAATCATCGAGCGTTCCCGAGCCGAGCGTGCCGCCGAAATCACTGACGGCGTTATAAGGTACGGTGCCGTGAAAATAATTCAATCCGCCTACGTTGCCCGTTACTGCCATACTGCTGGTCGGGTCAATGGGGTTCGGCGTTCTGACCACTCCGCTTTGGTATGATGTGACAGGTGCTGTGCCGCTGCCGACCGGACTGCGAACGTTGGGATTGGTCAGCGTGCTGCCGTTCTGCGCCAGGGCCGTACCCGCCAAAGCAGACATCAGCAATAAAAACCGGATTTTAACCATAGTCCTCATATAATTACTACCCGCTGCAAGCAGGGAATGTTCTGCCCTAAATATCGTCTCAAACACCCTTGTACTTTGGCTTCTGTGCCCAGCTAAGCTTATCCGCAAGGGTGTCCCATTCGTTTCGCATCGGGTTGTTGACAATCTGAAATGAGCTTTTCGCACGTTCAATACGGACGGTATCGCCCAATGCAAGCGGGCACGAGGCCTGCCCGTCAACCAAAACAGCCGAACCCTCGTTCAGGCTCACCGGGGTAATCTCGATTTTGCTGTCCGCGTTGATAACGATTGGTCTGAAACTCAGAGAGTGCGGACATATCGATGTAACGACCAGCGCCTCCATTTTTCCCGAAATTATCGGCCCGCCCGCCGAGAGATTATACGCGGTCGAACCGGTCGGCGTTGAAATTATCAACCCGTCG
>JBBABK010000056.1:0-3615 GCA_041657685.1 Phycisphaerae bacterium
CAGGATTACCTACGCCGACGTGAGCAACGTTGAAAAAGCACTGACAAAATTTATCAGCAAGCGCGGCTCTATCAGCTCAAACTCCGGTACGAACAATATCATAGTAACGGACGCCGAGAGCAAGATAAAGGCGATAGATAATTTTATTGCCGAGATAGATAGGATAACTCCTCAGATTCTGGTTGAAGCGAGGATTTATGACGTGACCTGCACGGACCGACTCGACCTTGGCGTGGAATGGTACACTGGCAGAAACACGACTTACAATGCTGCGGGAGTTGACGATGCCGGTCCGAATCCGACAGACGGCAGAATTGACCCGTTTATGTCGGGCGTGTTTGACGGGACAATCGGCAAGACGAATGAAATGAGCGGGCTGCTTCGTCTCGGCTGGCTGAATTCAGCGATTGATATCGACATTTTAATCAAGGCACAAAAGCAGGTGATAAACGCCAAGCTTTTGGCCAATCCGCGAGTTCTTGTGCTGGATAACGAAGAGGCGCTGATTAAGATTATCAGAGAAATTCCTTACCAGGAAATCACGGAAACAAGCGCCGGCGGCAGTATCGGCACAACGAGTTTTAGAGAAGTTGGTGTGTCGCTTATTGTGACGCCGCACGTGACGCGTGATGATATGGTTCGTTTGCATGTTTCTCCGGAGTTTAGTGTGGACGCCGGCGATGTGACGGTTGGAACCGGTTCTACGAGTTTTCCGCAGCCTCAGGTTGACCGGAGAACGGCTGAATCGACCCTGCTTTTAAAGAGCGGCCAGACAATGGTTCTTGGCGGATTGCGGAAAAAAGAAGTAAGCTCACAGGAAAACAAGATTCCGATTTTAGGCGACCTTCCGATTATCGGTTACGTTTTCAAGTCCAAGGCGGATGAGAGCATTTTCAGTGAGATGGTGGTTTTTGTGACTCCCTGGATTATGGAGCAGCCTCCGGAATTGAATGAGAATGAACTTGAAATATATGAAAGTACGGAATTCGAAGGGCCGCGAGCGGCGAAGGTCGATGCCGAAAAAGACGGCCAATGTTTGAACTGTGCAAAATAACAATTTCGGTTATTACAGCCGAACGAAAACCCCGGTGTCGCGGACAGCACCGGGGTTTTATTTTAGTTCCTCGATGCTGGATGCTTGATGCTCGATAGAGGAATTATTCATCTTTTTTGAGATATAGAGTTTGAGTCGGGAATGCGAACTCGATTCCTTCTGCCTCGAAGCGTTTCATCATTTCCAGATTTACCCGTTGGCTCACTTCGAAAGACAGCCAATAATCAGGTGGTTTGACCCAGTAGCTCATATAGATATTCAGAGAGGCGTCATTAAACTCGTTGAAATACACCCGCGGCGGCAGGAATGGGTCGGTATTGACTTCCGGGGTATGCTCGAGGATGTCTTTTATGATTTCGACAGCGCGAGCGGCTTTGGAATGTCCCGAATCGTAGGTAATGGTGATATTCGAAATTCGCCTGATGAATGGTCTGGCACTCATATTTTCGATTCGCGAATTAGCCATATCGCTGTTCGGAATGGTTATAACGTGGCCGTGGAATGTCCGAACGCGGGTACTTCTGAAGCCCACTTCGAGGACAGTTGCCCATGTATTTTCGTCAAGTTTGAGGATATCATCAATCTGGAAGGGGCGGTCAGCGAAGATGGCAATGGAGCCAAAGAAATTGGCGACGGTTTCTTTGGCGGCAAGTGCCAGCGCGATGCCGCCGACGCCTGCACCGAGAAGGATGGATTTGACGTCCTGTTCGAGAATGTTGTCTATTATGAAAATCACAGCGACGATCGCGATGGTGATTCGCAGCGATTTTTTGACAACCGGTACGAGCATATCATCGAGTTTGGTCTGCGTCTTGCCGGTCAGTTTGAGCAGGTAAAACTCGATTACGTCAACAAGGCGGTAGATTGCGTAGGCAATTGCGAGGGCGTTAATCGCCTGCGCGATTCGTATCCAGCCGTTGTTTATAGTGCTGCTGATTCCTTCGATTGTTTCGGTTTCGGGATTATCAAAAACAAGGCACAGTCTCGCGGCGTGCAGGCCGATTGCGAAGACAAACACGGCTAACGGCCCGGTAAGGCATTTTAGCGTGATGCTCAGTATGTTATCGCCCTGTTTCTTTTCGATTCGTCGTGCATAAGAATTAATCAGGAATTGTATGGTCTTGCCGCCGGCAAATGTGATAATGAGCACGAGCAAGACCAGGCCGAACCGCCATAACGGGTTGCCTTCGACGATGTTGTAATTTATTGTTTTGTCCAGGATGTTGGTTTCTGCAAGCAGGGCCGTGAAGAAATATTCGAACATATCCAGTAACCTAAAATATTTACATAATATTTACGTGCAAGTTTCACTTTACTGTGTCTAATAGATCGACATATTATATATGAAACGGGTTCGAATTTTAAGGGGAAATTACGATGAAAGCAAAAGTGATTTTGATTTCGGTTTGTATGGTGATGGCGGCGGGCATTTGCGAGGGGCAGGATGAGGGAGTGGGGCTAACAATTTATAACGACAATTTCGCGGTGGTGCGGCAGGTACGGCAAATGAGCTTCGAAGCCGGCCTGAATAAAGTGAAATTTACGGACGTTGCTGCGGAGATTGACCCGACGAGTGTGAATTTCAAGTGCCTGTCCAGTCCGGGTGCGATATCTGTTCTGGAGCAGAATTACGAATATGATTTGGTGAACTCCGACAGTCTTTTGAAGCGGTATATCGACAGGGACGTGACGGTTGTTGTCGGCGGCAGCGGGGCGGACGCGGCAAGAGAAATCAAGGGCAAGCTGCTGGCGGCGATGGGTGGTGATTATATTTTATCAAGTGATACGGGCGGAATTGAGATTATCAACAGGGACAGCGTGGAGGAGATATCGCTGCGGGAGCTGCCGGATGATTTGGTGACAAGGCCGACGCTTGTGTGGCTTGCCAACGCGGAGCAGGGAGGCGATGAGCTTTGTCAGGTGACATACACGACCGAGCAGATTAGCTGGAAGGCGGATTATTCTGCCGTGCTGAGCGAGGACGAAAAGACTCTCGATTTCAGCGGGTGGGTGACAATCGATAACAAAAGCGGGGCCGGTTATCAGGATGCGACCATAAAGCTCATAGCCGGCGACGTGCGCAGGATTACACCACCGCAGCCAAGGTATATGGATAAGGTTATGTCTTTAGGAATGGAAGCGGCTCCAGGTGGTTTCGCGGAAAAGGCGTTTATGGAATACCATATGTACACGCTCGGCAGGAAGAGCACCATCAATAACAACCAGGTCAAGCAGATTGAGTTCATCGAGCCGGCAATAGGAGTAGCGGCGAACAAGCTGTTTACATATAACCGGCAGGAGAATCCGGAAAAGGTGCAGGTGAAAATTGAATTCGAAAATACCGATGAAAATAAATTAGGCATTGCGCTGCCGAAGGGCAAAGTGCGAGTGTTTAAGAAAGACCCGGCTGACGAGAACATGGAATTTGTCGGCGAAGATGAAATCGACCATACGCCTCGGAAGGAAAAATTGTCGCTGTATATCGGCAATGCGTTCGACATCGTGCCGGAGTATAAGCTGACTGATAGCAAATACGGTGCGAGGACGCGGACCGAGACGCA
>JBBABK010000056.1:3625-9627 GCA_041657685.1 Phycisphaerae bacterium
CAAATCGAGCTTCGCAACCGAAAGGATGAACCTGTCGAGGTGTGTGTAGATGAAAAATTTTCACCGTGGGTGAATTGGCAGGTTTTAGAGAATAGTCATAAATTTGAAAAATTCGACGCGTACACGGCGAGATTCAAAGTAACGATACCGGCTGATTCGACGGAGACGGTTACGTATACGGTCAGGCAGTGGTGGTAGAATTATTTAGCCCCGCCATCGTCGCCGCTTCGGCGTGTGGCGGGGTTACTGTTTAGCCGCGGCCGGTACGGCCGCGAATATCCGTTTCGTTTAGCACGGCCGTATTTATCTCGGCGTAGTCCCGATGATGTTTATCGGGACGGAGACGGACACGGCCGGGGAATATCTCAGGACAGATTTTTTATTAGGGCGACTTCGTCGCAGTTGTCCTGTTTGGGGCAGCGGGCACAATCGCTCCAGACCTTCATCGGCAGCTCGTCGCGGTCAACCTTTTCAAAGCCGAGTTTTTCAAAAAAGCCCGGTTCCAGCGTCAGCGCGAATACCTGCGGCAGGCCCAGTTCGCGGGCCTGTTTTAATGATGCTTCCACTAATGCACGACCTATACCTGTTCCTTTGCGGGATTGTTCGACTGCGAGCGATTTTATTTCTGCAAGGTCCTGCCAGATGATGTGCAAAGCGCAACAGCCGACGATTTGGTTATCAATTTGGGCCACCTGAAACGAGCGCAGATTTTCATAAATATCCGCCAATGAGCGGAACAGCATTTTGTCCTGCTCGGCATATTCGTTTATCAGAGCATTGATTGCCCGCGCGTCCTGTATTTTAGCCGACCGTATGTTCATAATGAATGATTATAACGTTTACTGCGACAGCTTTCCAGAGGACTGATTTTACATCTGTGTTATTTTCTGTAGCAGTTCAGGCAGGTCTTTTTGGAGGATTTGCCAAATAATTTGAATGTCTATTCCAAAATACTCGTGAACAATTCTGTGTCTCAAACCAATTACTTTATACCATTCGACTTCTGGATGGTTTTGTCTGAATTCTTCGGGCAGTCTGTTCGCGGCCTCACCTATTATCTCCATATTTCGAACTACAGCGTCAATGGTTTTACGGTCATCTAAAAATTTTTCAAATGGCAATCCTTTTATATATTGCCGGATTCTTTCAATCGCCTCAATAATATCTTCCAGCAGCAAATCAACGGGGCGTTTAGACATAGATAAGTTCCGGTTCTATTAGTTGCATCGCTTTTTTGCTAACCGCCCGGCTTGAAATGAGGTCAACCGAAACACCCAGGAGATTTTCAATATTTTCAGCCAGACTGACAAAGTCAAGGCCGATTGAAGGGTCTACATCGACCAAAATATCCACGTCGCTGTCGGCCTGCTGGTCGCCCCTTGCGTATGAGCCAAACAGGGCGATTTTACGGACCTTGAAGCGGTTTTGAAGTTCACTTTTGTCTTTGGCAAGAGTTTGAAGAATTTCTTCTTTGGTTATCATAAAGTCATTGCTTTTAACAATACCTTTTTTAATGTTCCATTATTATAAACTCTGCGTCGTAAAAGGTCAATCATTCTTATAAAGGCATAAATCCAGAAAGTATTTACGAGGCGGCATTTTCTTAGAAGCATAGGATTTCTTTAAAAAAGGTTTGGGCTTTGTTTTTTCGAATATTTGATAAATTCTTTTTTATGTCTTCCAAGACTCGGCTTATTATCTAAGTAGAAGTTACCGCTGCCTATAAGCCAGAATAACCGGTCGACCTTGTATGGTGTTTGATTATTGTTTTTCGCAATTCTCTGGATTGCCTTAAATACTTCATAATCTGCCCTCAAGCCGTTTTTGGATTCGCAAAGTTTTAACTCATTGAAGATACTTTTCAAGTGAACGTCAGGTTTGCCGAAGTTTTCACTGAGATTACAATGTCCCAGCTCCATTATAAAGTCGCATGCAAGAGCGAAACCAAAGCCGTCAATCTCGCAACTTATCAGCAAGGCAAGTGATGCTCGGGTAGTTTCATCTTTATTGAAGATGGACAGCCAACTTGAAAACTCCCGATAATCTTTAAATCCGGAAAGAAACCTTGCACCGGAGATGGCTGCCTGGCAAAATTTTGGCCAAAGGCCCCGGTTTGTGGTATTTAGTTTTTTCTCTATTCCGAGCTCTTTTATTATATGGTCGGAAAGTTTTTTCCAATCTGAGGAAGCTGAGTACTTATCTGAGATGCGGTGGGGGTCAAATTGGTCGAGTATACTCTCTAATCCTTTTATGTTTCCAATTATACTATTGATAAAACTGGGCATTCGGTTTCTGTTTTTGACAGAATTCAGAAGGCGTTCATAAGCCTGATTTAAGTTTGTCGCTGGTTCATCGGGTTGCCAATATTTCTGCAAAATCTGTGCGTCTTTCTCGTCTGATTTCTGTAAGATATCATGCAAAAAGGTATTACCGAGTTTGTAAATAACGACATCTTTTTCTTTAAGAGGGTTTATCATGTCTTTGCTTCCTTAAGCTTTTCCGATTAGTCTTTTATATACCCCCCAAAATACGGAAAATCAATCTTATCCGCCGTGATAGCTTTGAAACCTTAAACTTTGGCCCGACTTTTTCGATGGCAAGTGTGCTCGCTGATTCCTTTCCAACATTATAACATATCGGTTGATATAGGCTTTTACTTGGGCCAAATGGTATAAAAAAAGCTGGAAAAGGACGGACCGTTCGCTACAATTATTCGATTATGCGATTTATACTAATAGACAAGGTGGTCGAATTAGAACCGGGCAAACGGATTAAGGCGATTAAGAATGTGTCGCTGGCGGAGGAATATTTGGCGGACCATTTTCCGACGTTTCCGGTTTTGCCGGGCGTGTTGCTTTTAGAGGGGCTGATTGAGTCGGCTTCGTGGCTGGTGAGGATTAGTGAAAATTTCGCACATAGTATGGTCTTGCCGGCCGAGGCGAGGAACGTAAAATATAAAAGTTTTCTTGCGCCCGGCGGACAAATTGAGTATACTGTCGAGGCTAAGGCTGTCGAAGATAACGTTAGCAGCTTTAAGGGCCGGGGCGTTAGCGGCGAGCGGGTAATTGTCGAAGCGCAGTTCGGGCTGAGGCATTTTAATTTGGTCGAGCAGGATTCGAAAATGGCAGCCGTCGATGCACAGGTAATCGAAAATCTGAAAGAACGCTGGGAACTGCTGAAGAATAGTTAATTGGTTAATTTGATTTTGTGTTCATTTGTGGTTAATAAATCTGGAGGCAAAAACAGATGGCGATGAGTCGGGATGAGATTTTCAGTCAGGTGCAGGAAGTGCTGGTTGATGCGCTGGGTGTCGATGACGATGAAGTGACGCCGGACGCGACGCTGATGGGCGACCTCGGGGCTGAGAGCATCGATTTCTTGGATATTGTGTTTCGGCTGGAAAAGGCGTTCGGAATCAAGATTCCGCGCGAGGAGTTGTTCCCGGCCGAGAACCTAATGAGTAATTCCGAGTTTGTGGCGAACGGCAAGCTGACGGATAAAGGCCTGGAAGAACTGCGAAACTCGATGCCGCATACCGACATCTCGGCTTTCGAGAATGACCCGGATATTAATAAGCTCGGCGATTTGTTTACGGTCAATTCGGTCGTCAATTTCGTAGAGATGAAGCTCAAAGCGGCTTGATATATTTTGCCCGATTGAATATTGAACGGCAGGAGTGACCGGTTGTCATCCTGCCGTTGCGTTTAATAGAGGCGGTTATGCGTTGGATATGGATTGATAAGTTTGTGGAGTTCGAGAGCGGCAGGCGGGCTGTGTCGGTGAAGAATGTTACGCTTGCCGAGGAGCATCTGCACGACCATTTTCCCGGATTTCCGATGATGCCGGAATGTTTGATGATTGAGGCGATGGCGCAGACGGCGGGGATACTGGTCGGCCAGGCGAGGAACTTCGAGGAAAAAGTCATACTGGCAAAAATAAATAAATGTGTGTTTCACCGATATGTACGGCCGGGCGACACGCTGCGGCTCGAGGCGGAAATCGAATCGATTACAGACGAAGCGGCGAGCACGCACGGAAAGATTACCTGCGGCGAGAAACTGGTAGCTGAAATCAGCTTGATGTTCAGCCATATCGACCAGAACCTGGCGGGCAAGGAATTTCCGAAAGAAAATTTTGTTTTTACGGATACCTTCCAGTCGCTGCTGCAGGGAGTGACGATTACGGGGGGCAAATAGGTGGGTTTTGCGCGTGTTGTAATTACAGGTATTGGAGCGGTTAGTCCGCTGGGCAACAGCAGCGGCGAGCTTTGGCAGGGACTTTGTGAGGGCAAATGCGGAATCGGCAGAATCCAGGCGTTCGAACCTTCGGGTTTTAACTGTCAGCTCGCGGGCGAAGTAAAAAATTTCAATATTCGTGATTACATTCCCAAGTCACTTCGCAAAAACACCAAGCTGATGAGCAGGGACATCGAGCTTTCCATCGCGGCAGCGAAAGAGGCGTTCGAAGATGCCGGGTTTGTTACCAAAGCAAGCGAAGGAGAAATAAATCTGAATTCGCCCCGCACGGCGATTGTTCTCGGAGCGGGATTGATAAGCTGTGATTTGGTGGAGCTTGCGCCGGCGGTAGCGGCGAGCGTTACGGATGGGAAATTCGATATTAAAAAATATGGCAACGATGGGCTTGAGCTTGTCACTCCATTATGGCTTTTGAAATATCTGCCGAATATGCTGGCGTGTCATATCGGAATCATTCATGATATTCAGGGGCCGAGCAACACGATTACCTGTGCCGAGTCGAGCGGGCTGCTCGCGCTTAGCGAGGCGCGTGACATAATCTCCCGCGGTGACAGTGACGCGGCTTTGACCGGCGCTGCCGAGGCGAAGGTAAATCCGATTGTGATGATTCGCCAGATGCTTCTAAAGAGAGCGACCAGCGAATGCAACTACGAACCTCATAAAGCGTGCCGGCCTTTCGACGCGGAAGCAAAAGGTTCGGTATTCGGCGAAGGTGCGGCAATGGTCGTTCTCGAAAATCTGGAAACAGCGAAATCGCGCGGTGCGAAAATATACGCCGAAATCGTCGGCACGGGCGAGAGCAATAATATAAACGCACAATACGAGCATCTTGAACCTGACGGCAAAGGCCTGCAAGTGGCTATAGAACAAGCACTTAGGGAAGCAGGCATTAAGCCGGGGCAGTTGGATTTAGTGATACCGCACGGAACGGCAATAGCGAAGGATGATATCGCAGAAAGCAAAGCGATAGAATCGGCGCTGGGCGATGCGGTTAAAGATGTACCTGTGTTACCAACCAAGAGTATGTTGAGCAATACAGGCGCGGCTGCGGGAGCGGTCGATATAGTCGCGACTGTTTGCGCGATGCGGGACGGCAGAATACCAGCCGCTAAGAACTGTGATTCGTTGGTAAGGGGATGTAATCTTAATATAGTAAAAGAACAAATCGAAAAAGAAATCAAGTATGCGCTTTGCTGCAGTTATACGTACGGCGGCCAGGTCGCAGCTATAATCCTGAAAAAATATGAGCAATAACGATAAAAGACGAGTAGTGATAACCGGGCTTGGGCTTGTCTGCCCGATGGGCCACGATGTGGAAACCGTTTGGCAGAGGATGCTCGCCGGCGGGAACGGTTTTAATAACACGACGATTTTCGACGCATCTACTTTTCCGTCTAAGTTCTGCGCGGAAGTCAAAGATTACGACCTGAGCAAATACACCAAAAATCCGCAACTTCACAAGGACAGTAATCGCGGCAGCGGGTTCGTAATCGGTGCAGCGGCACAGGCGTGCAGGCAGGCGGGCATTGATATCGAAACCGATGAGCCGAATGACGGAATCGACCGCAGGCGGATGGGGATATATCTCGGTGCGGGCGAAGGGTCGGTTGATAACGACGCGTTTTTCGATGCGCTCGTGAAAGGATGGGACAGCAGTAATAACCGGATGGACTGGAGCAAGTGGGCGCAGGTCGCATTTGCAAAAATGAAAGCGATGCGCGAGCTTGAGCAGGAGCCGAATATGCC
>JBBABK010000057.1:0-9562 GCA_041657685.1 Phycisphaerae bacterium
TTCATTTGTAATTTAGCGGCCGCGAATGCGAGCGAGCGAGCGACGTTGTTACCGTCGCCGATGTAGGCGATTTTTATTCCTTCGAGATTGCCGAGGTGTTCTTTAATAGTGAGCACGTCGGCCATAGCCTGGCAGGGATGCGACCAGTCGGTCAGCGCGTTGATGACGGGGACATCGGCGAATTGTGCAAGTTCTACAACTGTTTGGTGTTCGAACGTGCGGGCCATTATGCCGTGGACGTACCGGCTGAGGACGCGGGCCATATCTTTGATTGGCTCGCGTTTGCCGATGCCGCCGATGTCTTCGGGCTTGACGTAAATGCTCGCTCCGCCGAGGTCGGTCATCGCGACCTGAAAGCTCATTCGTGTGCGCAGGGACGGCTTTTCAAAAAGCATCGCGAGGGTTTTGCCGGCCAGGCAGAGGTCGCGCTTGCCTTTTTTGTAATGCTTTTTTAGTTTTGCGCTGAGTTCGAGCAGGTCGTTCAGTTCGGCGGTTGTGCATTTATCTATCGAAAGAAAATGTTTCATTTTGTTCGTTCCCATTTTCCCCCCGTCGCGAGCGACGGGGCTAACCAATTTATGATGACATTACTTCGTCGAGAATTTCTATTGCACGGTCGATTTGTTCCTGCGTCGCAATCATCGGCGGCATAAAACGGATTACGGTATCGTGCGTGCAGTTTATGCGGAGTCCTTTTTCGAGACAGCCGGCGACGATATCTGCGCTGGGCTTTGTAAGCTGGACGCCTAACATCAGGCCGATTCCGCGGACGTGGTCGATAATCGAATGTTTGGTTTTCAGTTCGCTGAGTTTTTGTTTCGTATATTCGCCAAGCTCGTTGGTATTTTGCAGGAGGTTTTCTTCTTCGATTGCCTCGATGACGGCGACAGCGGCTGCGCAGGCGAGCGCGTTACCGCCGAAGGTCGAGGCGTGTTTGCCGGGGACGAGCGCGGCGGCGATTTCGGGTTTTGCCATCATCGCGCCGATAGCGACGCCGCCGCCGAGTGTTTTTGCCATCGTCATAATATCGGGTTCGACATCGAAGTGCTGATAGGCGAACCATTTTCCAGTTCGGCCGATGCCGGTCTGGACTTCGTCGAGAATCATCATCGCGCCGTTTTTATCGCACAATTCGCGAATGGCGTTCAGGTATTCGCCGGTTGCTATATTAATTCCACCTTCGCCCTGGATTGGTTCGACGAGCACGGCGGCGACTTCGTCGTCGAACGCTTTTTCGAGTGCTGTGATATCATTGAAGGGGACATAAACGAAGCCCGGCAGCAGCGGCAGGAAGCCCTCGTGATATTTCGGCTGGGCGGTCGCTGTTACGGTCGCGAACGTTCGGCCGTGGAAGCTGCCCTGCGCGGTTATGTATTTGTATTTTCCTTTTGCGGTGTAAAGGCGGGCGAGCTTGAGCGCGGCCTCGTTGGCCTCGGCGCCGCTGTTACAGAAAAAGCACTTGCCTCCGAACGCGCGTTCGCTGAGCAGCATCGCGAGCTTGCCCTGCGGCTCGGAATAAAACGTGTTATCGACGTGCAGCAAAATCTCGGCCTGTTTCTGCACGGCCTCGACGACTTTCGGGTGGCAGTGGCCGATGCCCGACACGGCCCAGCCGGGGAACATATCGAGTATTTCATTGCCGTCGGCGTCGTACATATATGCGCCTTTGGCTTTTACGATTACGCGGGGCAGGCGGCCATAGTTTGCGATTACGTATTTATCGAACATTTCGATTATTTCTTTGGTTGTCATAATCCTATACCCATTTCATCAATGTCATATTTACTCCCTGCAATGCAGGGGGCTAAATTAGTTTATTTTACTATTTGTGTGCCGATGCCTTTATCGGTGTAGATTTCGAGAAGCAGCGAATGCGGGATTCGGCCGTCGATGATGTGCGCCTTTTTCACGCCGCCGTCAATTGCGGTCAGGCAGGCATCGACCTTGGGCATCATACCGCTGGTGATTGTTCCGTCTTCGAGCATCTTTTTTATTTGTTCTTCGTTGACGCTTGATATTGTGCTGGCTGCGTCGTTGACGTCGGCGCGGATTCCGTGCGTATCGCTGACTACGACGAATTTTTCAGCGGCAACCGCGACGGCGACCTGTGCGGCTGCGCTGTCGGCGTTGACATTTAATTTGCCGCCTTTTTTATCAGAGGCGACCGGCGCGATAACGGGAATCTTGCCGCTGTCGCACAGTGTTTTGATTAGTGACGAATTGACGTCGTTGACCTTGCCGACGAAGCCGAGGTCGAGCTTTCGGCCGTTATCGCCGCTGAGGCGCATCGGCTCGGCGAACAGGACACAGCTACTGAGCGAGTTCAGGCCCATCGGTTCGCAGTCGAGTTTGGCGAGCGTTTCGCAGATCGGGTTATTGACTTCGTTCACTAATGTGCGTTCCACTATTGTCAGAGTTCGCTCATCGGTGTATCGCCGGCCCTGTATCCAGACGGCTTCGAGACCCGATTTGTTCATCGCCTGGGTAATGGCTTTGCCGCCGCCGTGGACGATTACGGGCTGGATGCCGACTGTGTGCATAAACGCGACGTCGGCGAGGAGTTTTTCGCGCAGGGACTCATCGTCGAGCACGCTGCCGCCGAGTTTCACGACAACGATGCGCTTGCGAAAGCGGCGGATGTATTCCATCGCTTCCAATAACGCGTCAGCTTTGGCGATAGCCTTTTCCAATTAAATACTCCTTGAAATCAATATAAGGTAAGGCGTTGAGTTTATTGGTGAAACAGGCTCTCGTCAAGCAATTTTAACTTGACCGGCGGTATCGGTTTTGCGATACTGAATGTCACAAATATCAAGGGAGAGGCAAAATGATTGATGCGGAACAAGAAGGAATGAAGGTCAGCAGGATTACCCGAATGATGAAGGTGCTTACCGCGATGCAGTCCGGCCGGCGGTATACGGTCAACGAACTTGCCAAGACTTTCGCGACAAGCAGGCGGACGGTTTTTCGCGACCTGAAAGAACTGACCGAAGTCGGCGTTCCGTGCCGCTATGACCCGTCCACCGGCGGTTACGCGATTGACCCGGAATTTTTTCTGCCGCCCCTAAATTTGAACCTGCAGGAGGCGTTGGCGTTATTGATGCTGGTGCACAAAGGGCGGGACCAGATTCAGCTCCCGTTCAAGCATTCCGCCCTGATAGCGGGTTTGAAGATTGAAAACAATCTGCCGAGCAAGATTAAGCAGTACTGCAATATCGCGTTGAAGTATATATCGACGCAGCCGGCGGCGCAGGTGCGGCCGGCAGAGCTTGATAAACTTTTCGCGCAGCTTCAAAAGGCGATTACGAAAAAAATCAAAGTGAATTTGAAATATGACTCGCTGTTCGACAAAAAAATTCTCGACACCGAGTTTTGTCCGTATCATTTGCTTTATAATCAGCGGGCGTGGTACGTGCTGGGATACTCCGGCGCACATAACAGCGTCCGGACGTTCAAGCTGGGCAGGATTAAGCAGCTCGAACTGAGTGACAAATGTTTCATCGACGGGGACAAGTTCGACGTCAATGAATATATCGGGCGGGCATGGTCGATGATACCGGAGGGTAAGCTGTATAATATAAAGCTGCGATTTTTGCCGAAGGTTGCGCACAACGTTTCTGAGGTGCAGTGGCACAGCACGCAGCAGGTAAAATGGCAGGCCGACGGCAGCGCGATTATGGAGTTTCGCGTTGACGGACTGGGCGAGATTTCGTGGTGGGTCCTGGGCTACGGCGACCAGGTGCAGGTGCTCGCGCCGGCCGAGCTTCGCAAAAAGATAATCAATGCGGCCCGCGGGATGATTGAGATAAATGAAAAAGTATAACATCCTGCGGCACTTCTAAATTTAGCATCGCATTTGGCAAAGCTTGTTTTTTCGCTTATAATAGGCCAATGGCTATAGTATCGCTGAATGACATACATATAATGTTCGGGCCGAGGGTGGTGTTCGATAAGCTCGCGCTCGATATCCATCTCGATGAAAAGGTCGCGCTGGTCGGGCCGAACGGCTGCGGCAAGACGACGCTGCTGAAAATCATCCTCGGCGCGGAACATCCGGACATCGGCAAAGTAACCGCGAAAAAGAATCTTCGGATTGGTTATCTGCCGCAGGAGCCGCAATTTGAGCAGCAGGACGGAGACGATAAAACCGTGCTTCAGGAGCTTCACAGCAGCGCGCGTGAAATTTTGCAGATGCAAAATAAAATTCGCGAACTGGCCGAGCAGATGAGCGGGGCGAGCGGCGCGGAATTGAAAACGGTGATGAAACAGTATGACAAGCTCAGTCGGCAGTTCGAAGCGGCGGGCGGGTACGGATATGAGAGCAGGATGAAGGAAATCGCGGCGGGGCTTGGGCTGGATGAGAAATTTTATAATGTCAAAACAAGCGAACTGAGCGGCGGGCAGAAATCCAGGCTGGGTCTGGCCAAGGTGCTGCTGAGCGACGCGGATTTGCTGCTGCTGGATGAGCCGACCAATCATCTGGATTTCGACGCGACGATTTGGCTGGAGGATTTCCTGAAACGGTTCGAAGGCGCGGCGGTGATTGTAAGCCACGACAGGTTCCTGCTGGACAGATTAGTCACCAAGACGGTTGAGATACGAAACCGCACGGCATCGGTTTATCCGGGAAACTACACAAATTACAAAAAGGAAAAAGAAAAGCGCGAGCTGGAATTTGCGCGGGAATATCAAAAACGGCTGGAGTTCGTGGAGCATACGCGGGATTTTATCGCGCGGAACAAGGACCAGGAGGGGATGCGCAAGGTCGCGCGAGGCAGGAAGAAGCAGTTAAATGATTTATTGAAAGCGCAGCCTGATTATCTTGCCAGGCCGACTTATGATAAAAAGCTGGAATTCGAGTTCGCGGCGGTGGAGCAGAAGACGCAGAGGATGCGGCCGATATTGACGTGCACGAGGCTGGCGAAGAAATACGATTCGATTACGCTGTTCGAAGATTTGAATATCGAGGTTATGACGGGTCACCGGCTGGGCATCATCGGGCCTAACGGGTGCGGAAAGACGACGCTTTTGAAAATGGCGCTGGGGCAGGAGCAGCCCAGCGGCGGCGAGATAGAACTCAAGACGAATGCAACGATTGGATACCTTGACCAGGCGGGCGCGGAACTGAATGACGAAAATACAGTGCTGCAGGAGACCGCGGCGGTTGTGCCGGATTTACTGGAAGGGCAGGTACGCGGAAAACTGGGCGCGTTTATGTTCAGCGGGCAGGACGTATTTAAAAAGGTGGGGCAATTGAGCGGCGGGGAGCGGAACAGGCTGGCATTATGTAAACTTGTTTTAGCCGAGCCGGAGATTTTGATTCTTGATGAGCCGACGAATCATCTGGATATCGCGAGTATCGAGGCGCTGGAGAATGCGCTGCAGAATTTCGCGGGTACGATTATCGTTGTCAGTCACGACAGGTTCTTTCTGAATAAAGTTGTCGAGCAGTTATTGATACTGGGCGTTGATGAGCTGGGGCGAAAACAGCTTGGGCGATATGAATTACTTAGCGGCTCGTTCAGTCAGTACGCGCAGATTTTAGATGAACGGCGACAGGCAAAACAGGGACGGCAGGAAAAAACAAAATCCAAAAAGCAAACAAATAAGCCGAAGGATACCACGCCCAGGGAGCTGCTGCAGTTTGCGATGTGGTCATACGAACGGCTCGAAGAGGAGATTGAAAAGACGGAGAAGCAAATTATGCAATTAACGGAGCAGTTCGGCAATCCTGAGGTTTATAAAAACCAGCAGGAACTCGAACTGCTGCGGGAACAAATGCACGAGAGCAAACTTTATCTCGGACTGCTTTACAGGGCATACGAGCGCAAAATTGAAATTTAATTGCGGTCGACAGCTTTTCTACACATTAATCAATTCTTCGACTGACGCGGTTTGTCTGGAGGCGACCTGTTCGACGAACGCTTCAAGGCGGGTAGGAAGGGTCGGGTCTTCCTGGCCGTCGAAGCTGATATTTAAAATCGGCATATCGCCGCAGTCTTTGCTGATGCGCATTGTCTGCGTGCTGACGATTGTCGAGGGCATACAGGTGAACGGCATCACGTTTAGCACGCCGCCGAAGCCTTTGTGATAATACTCGACCATTTTACCGATGCTGAGGACGGCTTCGCCTTCGAAGCTGTCGTGGATGTACGGGCCGGCAAGATTGAGGACGTGACTGACCGGCTCTTCGGCGATGGGGCCGAATTTTTCTTCGAGCGGTTTTGCGAGCGACTTTTCGAAACGGTGCTGGAAATAATCCTGCGTGACATTGGTAAACAAATGGCGGTACTGGCCGCGGCGTCCGGACATTCGTGAGCGGGTGCAGTTGGTATAATAAATCCACTCGGCAAGCGCCGCCAAATCGCACGCTGCGCCGAGCTGTTCGAGCCGGGCGATGATATTGGAATTGGCGAACGGGTGATTGCGGACGTAAATTTCGCCGACGATTCCGATGCGGGGCTTGCGAAGCGTGCGGTCCATAGGGACATTTGAAAAATCATCGGCGATGGATTTGAACAGTTCGACTTTTTCGCCGAGCGTGGTTCTGTTCTCGATGGATTCGATAAAACGGGCCAACGAATTTTTATATACCTGCTGCATTTTTCCGGGGTCGGCTGCGTATGGTCGCAGGCGGAGGATTAGCTTGCTAAGTAAATCGACGCCGACCGCGCCGACCCACATATCCTTCATAAGCGAATGCTGGCCGGTGCCGTTGAGCGACCGCAGGAAGTGTTCATAAAAGCTGTCGTCCTGATTGGGCGAGAAGATTGGGATATTGTGCGCGTCGGCATATTTGAGAATCAGGCGTTGCAGGCAGTTGTATAATCCCAGGCGGCACGGGCCTGAGCCGGCGGGCATAAAGAACGCGATTTTGGACGGGTCTTTATTTTCGATCAGCTTGAGCATATCGCCGGTGGTTATCGCGCAGGGCAGGCATTCTTTTCCGGTCGTGAAGTGCCTGCCTTTAACGAGGGCGTCTTCGTCGGCGATGGGGATTACTTCGGACGGCTGGCCGTAGGCTCTGAACACGGCCGAGACGCCATAAGCGGCATCGCCCATATATGGAATGTACAGCGTTCGTGTTTTATCGACCGATTCGACCCAGCAGGTTTTGGATTGCTGTGATTGCGTGTCACCCTTGTAGTGTTTAAGACTTTCGAGGAAGGCTTCGATTCGCGTGATTACTCCCGCGTCGGCGGAGTGTTCGTCGAGTTCGAGCTGGAGGCAGGGTTTATCGCCCATAAGGTCTTTGAAAAACGTCAGCAGGAACGAGTCGGGGCCGCAACTGAAATTAGAAAGATATATCGCGAACAGGCGCGGGTCGTTTTTAATGACCTCGGCTGCGCGGAGGATTTTTTGGCCGTAGTTCCAGTAAACCTGGTTATGCAGGTTTTCGTCGCTCAGGGGCGCGTCACTGAGATTAAGCATATCGAGCGGGATTATATCGACGCCGTGCTCGGCAAGTTTTTTGGTTAACTGCAGATTCACTCCGGCGTCGCAGCCGTTGTACGGGCGCGAAACGAGTACGAAAAGTTTTTGAACCGGTGTGATTTTTGAAAGTATTTCTTCGCCTTTTTGCCTAAGGGTGGTTTCGAATTCGGTTTGTGCGGCGAGCGCTTCGGCATACGCGGACCTCGAACGAGAAGCGGAAACACCGAGCGATTTGCCGAGAGCGATAAAACTTTTGATAATTAGTTTTTCGCCTTCACCGAACCGCATCGGCAGGGTCAGGATTTTTGTTTTGCCGAGCTTATCCGCAAAACCCGTTCGCACCTGGTAGGCGAACGTCTGGACATACGGGCAAAAATGATTGTGCTTATTGTTCGGGTACTCGGCTTTTGTCGAGACGACGCTCGGTATGAAAATATAATCGGGTTGCGAATTGACAAGCTCGGCTACGTGGCCGTATGCGACTTTGATGGGAAAACAGGTTTGAGCGGTCACTTCTTCGACGCCCTGACGGATGATTTTTTTGTCGGTCGGGTTCGAAAGCACAACTTCGAAGCCAAGGGCGTCGAAGAACCTGCTGAACAGCGGGAGCTGCTGATGGAAAATAAGGGCGCGCGGAATCGCGATTGTTATCTTCTTGTCTTTTGCTTCTGATTTTTTCTGCGGTATCCCTGCGCATTCGAGCAGTTTTCGCCTGCGGAACTTGAACGCTCCGAAGCCGGAATCGGTGAGCGTCTTTTTCTTTAGATTATACCTGTCGCAGCGCGAGCCGTAATAAAGCGGTTCGGAACCGGGGAGCTGCACCTTTTTGATTTCGCAGGTGTTTGCGCAGTGCTCGCAGGTGAATGATTCGACGGTGTATTCGACGTTGACAAGATTTTCGAAGCCGCGGAAAGTGCTTGCCGGCATTTGACCCGTTTGCTGCGCGAGTTTTTTCATATGCTCGGCTGCAATCGATGCGGCGCCGAGCGCGCCGGTGACTTCGTGATGGTCGGGGACCATGATGGGTTTGCCCGTGACTTTTTCGAAGGCGGACCAGACCGCTTTATTGAACGCGGTGCCGCCCTGGAAGCAGATGTTGTCTCCGATTTTTCGTCTGCCGACGACGCGGTCGAGATAATTAGCGACGATGGAATAGCTCAGGCCCGCGACCAAATCGGGGGTTTGCGCGCCCTGCTGCTGAAAGCTGAGTAAGTCGGATTCCATAAAGACGGTGCAGCGCTCGCCGAGCTTAATTGGCAATTTGCTCTCAAAGGCGAGGTTGGCGAATTGGTCTTTTATATTTATTCCCAGTCGCTGTGCCTGCTCTTCGAGGAACGAGCCGGTGCCGGCAGCGCATGCGTGGTTCATTTCAAAATCCACCACGACCCCATTTTCAAGCGAGATGTATTTGCTGTCCTGGCCGCCGATTTCGAAAATGGTATCGACGGACGGATTTACGATTGCTGCGCCGGCGGCCTGAGCGGTTATTTCATTTATAACGATATCCGCACCGACAAAATCACCGGTAAGGTATCGGCCCGAACCAGTAGTCGCGGCGCCGAGGATATTAACTTTGCCGGCGACTTCTCTGCCGACGATATCCAGGCCCTGACGGACTGCTTCGAGCGGATTGCCGGCGGTCATTAAATATGCTTTGCTCAGCACTCGCCGCTGCGGGTCCATTACGACGACGTTGGTGCTGATTGAGCCGACGTCAACGCCGAGGTACGCGTCGAGCGGTTCGATTACGTTTTCGAGTAATTCACTGTGCACTTTACTTTGCGGCACAGGCAGCGACGGTTTATTCAGTGGTTCACGGCGCGGCGCGTGCTTTAGTGCTGAACCGCGTTTTGCTAAATAATCCTCGATTCTGGAAATTCGAATCGGTCTCGTTTTTTTGGTCAGCCCTTTGGTTTTAGCGACTAACACAGCGCCGATTGCGCCGGTGAAGAAATGCACTTCGGGCACGAGCAGCTCGCCGTGCTGTAACTCGAAAACTTCTTCCAATGCGCGGATAACGCCGACGTTGGCCGCGACGCCGCCGGTGAAAATTATGGGTTTTATAAAATCCCGGCCGCAGCCGAGATTGCTTTTGAGATTGCGCGCCAGCGCGAGGCACAGCCCCGCG
>JBBABK010000058.1:0-9531 GCA_041657685.1 Phycisphaerae bacterium
GAATGTAAGGGAAAGTGGTTTTCTTTACCGCGTGAACTATTTCAATCACGTTCAAATTTGGATATTCGAGAACGACAGCGCAGCAGATGATATTTTTCTTATCGGCGGTAAACGCGCAATCTGTCCCGGCTATAAGTTTTGGAATTTTTTTCATCGGGGTAAAACATATCTTCGGGGCCAGGGCTTTTTGCAGCTCGACGGCTTGTTTATAAGACAGATTCCAGTCGTGCAGATTTCTCATTTGGGATTATTAGACCGGCGGGCATACCGTTAATCAAATAGTTTTTTACGGTTTTGTTTCGAGCCAATCCTGGGCTATGTACGTCAGGTCCGAATAGTCCACAGCGCCGTCAAGATTCAAGTCGCCCCGCAGCTCGGCGCCTGTTTTATCCCAGTCCTGTGCAAGAAGTGCATAATCCAAAAAATCTATGCGGCCGCTATTGTCGATATCGGCGCGTGAGAACCGGTTCCATACACTTGTCCACCGCCATCTCGCAGCTATCTGCGAAAACTCCTGAAAGTCAATCGCGCCGGAAACCTGCAAATCGCTGAGTTTCACGGTGCTCAGCCAATTTTCACATATCTGGTCCAAATCCTGCTCGTCGACCGACCCGTCATAATTCAAATCGGCCTTAAGCCAGAAACCGTCTGGCGCGACGTATGCGCCGTAAACGTATATGGGCGGAATCGGAAATTGTTGCAGCGGCCCGCCTATGTCATTAATATCAGAGCTTGCAATGGCATCGAGGGTTTCCATTCCGAAAATCAATTTGCCGAAAACGCAGTAGCCGTAACCGTCGGGGTAATTGGCTTTATCAAAAAGGACGTTATCGCGATGGTTTACAAAAAATTCGCACGTCGCGGAATTGGGGTCACTTGTTCTTGCCATCGCGATTGTCCCGCGGAGATTGCTCAGGCCGTTGTAGCTTTCGTTGATGATAGGGCCTCTGTCAGGAGTTTTCGCAAAGACCTGGTAATTTTCAATGTAGTATTTGCCGCCCTGGATAATGCTGTAGTCGGGATTGTTATCGACGCGGTGTATCACGGTCGAATCATAGAAATCTGTATTTACATAATGGAGGAAATTTTCAACTGTAATCGGGGTAAGGTCTTCATATAACTCGAAAGCCATATCCCCTTCGCTGGTGCCGATTACTACTTTGGGATTGTCTGCAGAACAGAATTGCGGCGCGGACAAAAGAAACACCCACAAAAAAACTGCTGCAAGACCGCTTTTCATTACCCTTGTCAGCTCCAAATAATCATCAGCCCCATAAAAGGAAATAATAGCAGATTTAGCCTCTAAAATCAATATGGTGCATCGGAAAAGGCAGGCTTGCCGAATAAAAAAGCCGTCTCGATTCAAGGACGGCTTATATGGTAATTTTTATGAGACGAAGTTTATTTGACTTCAAGTATGGAATTCATTTCGCCGTACGGGTTCATTTCAGAAATCGCATTGTACGGGTCCTGCTGCCATTTTCCGTCGACGACGAGACGATAGCGGTATCTGCCGGGCTGCAGTTGCAGTTTTGTCTGCCATATTCCGCTTGAACCGACCTTCTCCATTTTGGTCTTGTTCGGATGCCAGCTGTTGAAATCGCCAGCGATGTATACATGCTGTGCGTGCGGGTACAGGCTGACGAACATTACAGCGTCACTGACCTGCGTCACGCCGTAATAATCGCTGAGTTTTTCATCGAGTGTTTTAAGGCACTCGGCCTCTGCGGGTTTTTCCGTAACCGGTTCTGATATTTTTTCTTTTGGAGCGGGCGCAGGAGCGGCTTGTATAACAGGCTTTTGCTGTTGTGCCGGTGACAGGTTAACCGTTTTAGGTGCGGCCGCGGCGGCTGGTTCAGGTACAACGGCTTTTCTTTCCATTCGCACCGGCGGGACGATTTTTGCCTGCCTGAGAAGCTCATCGGCTGTGCTGCTGATTTTTTCGAGCTGGCCGGCAATCGAGTTGACCATTTCGTGGCGCTCGCTTTTGCTTTCGATTCCGATTACTTCCTCGGCCAGCGTTCTGAAATCCAGCTGGCCGCGACTGGCAGGGTCGTACTCACTGATAGGCTGGCCGAAACTGGCCGCTTCCTTGATTTTAGTATTGAAATTCACGACCGTCTTGAACATCTTGTCGTTGAAATGGCTGCGAAGCTCGCCAAGTATCTCACGGGCCATCTTCGTTCGGATATCGTACATACTGGCAAGCACTCTTACATTCACCTGCTGATTGCATCGCTTACAAAGTATGCTCAGTGTTTCGAGCTGTTTGCTTAATCCGTGCAGCGCGAAATAACCGGTCTCTACCGGAACAATAACATCAGTTCCTGCTCGTAGTGCGTTAAAAGTTAGCAGCCCTACCGCCGGCGGGCAGTCGATAATTACAAAATCATAATCATTTTTGACCTCGCCCAGCACGCCGCGAAGGCAGCTTTCTCTTTCCATTATACCGACCATCTGCTGTTCGAAAGCGCTCAAATCAATACTGGCAGGTGCCAGTTCGAGCCGGTCGCTGATTTGCCAGAGAATTTCCTTTAGGCGAATCGGCTCGCCGCGGCTCTTGCTAATCAGCACGTCGTAGATGCTCTGCTCAATCTGGTCTTCCGGTACGGCCAGCCCGACTGCGCAATGCGACTGCGGGTCGAGGTCAATCAGGAGTGTTCGCTTGCCGAGTTCCGCCAATGCGCTTGCCAGGTTGATTGAAACCGTCGTCTTGCCGCATCCGCCTTTTTGGTTCACGATGGCAACTGTTCTCATAGTCTTCTCCGTAAGACTTTTCGGGCTTCATCACGTCGCCCGTTTTTACATATAAGCATCCTTGCCAGTATCAAAATCGGGGTCTCTTCTGCACGCGAGCGCAATTAGAGTCCGATGGCGCTGTTATACTATAATACTTTTCGGCTTATGCATAAACAAAACTTTATATATTTATGGGACTTGTTCGTGAATAATGCCGATTGCTAACACTGAAACGCGCGATTATCGGCCGATTCGCAGCTCCTTTAGAGCTAATCGAAGCCCGATGTATCTTCGAGCAGCTTGCGGACGTAATCGAGATACTGCCCCGCGTAAGAGCCGTTAATAACCCTGTGGTCAACGGAAATTGTTATATACATAAGCTTGCGAATTATCATCCTGCCCGCTTCGCCGCCGACATCGGGCACGGGCGTATCGGTTATCGCCCCGATTCCCAGTATGCTGGACTGGCCCGGTATTACTATTGGTATGAACGATTCGACGCCGAACGCGCCGAGATTGCTGATGGTGGTGCAGCCGCCCTCCAAATCCTGCGGGGATAACTTTCCGCTCTGCGCTCGCTCTATCAGCGTTGCCGAGTCCTTTGCGATTTGGCGGACGTCTTTATTATTGGCGTTTTTGATAACCGGCGCAACCAGCCCGCCCGGCACCGATACGGCAAGACCGACACCGATACTGTCCGCCAGTTTGATTGCGTCACCCTGCAACTGGCCGGTCATAAGTTCGAACCGTTCCAGCGCGAGTGCAGCGGCCCGGATGATAAAATCATTATAGGAAATTTTCAAGCCGCCCTGCTTATTGAGCTTTTCGCGATACCCGACCAGTGCGGTCATATCGACGCAGGCAGTAAGATAAAAGCAGGGTATCTGCTGTTTGGACTGGAGCATCTTTTGGCCGGTGAGCTTTTGCAGCCTGCTTAACGGAACGGTCTGGCCGAGCTTTATCTGTTCCGGTATGTTGGAATCGGCGACGGCTGAAACGATTTGTTCATTGCTGATATTTGCGGTTGAGAGTTTGGCCGGCATATCAGTATTATCAGCGGCTTTCGATTTGAGTTTTACCGAGTCGATGTATTGCTGAGAAATCTGTTCGTCCTGCCCGCCGATGATTAAGAGCGTTTCGTGGATGTTAATCGTCTGGCCCGGCTCGACAAGAATCGCTTTGACGAAACCGCTTTTGGGCGATTCCATTTCCATAGTCGCCTTGTCGGTTTCAAGCTCGAACAGAATGTCACCGCCGCTGACCTTATCGCCGACCTTGACCAGGCACTTGATAATCGTGCCTTGCTCCATCGTTTTGCCAAGCTGGGGCAGTCTGACTTCTGTCGCCATAGTCGAATCCTGTTTTCAATACTAATAGCGGGTAACTTAGCAAAAAAAACGCAGCCGAACAATACCAAATGTAGCACGGGCATCTTGCCCGTGTTAGAAGGCACAGGAGATAATCGTGAATGCACGGGCTGGAAGCCCGTGTTACACCGCTTCCGCCCGGATTTCTCCTATTGTAACGTGTGGTATTTCGGCAACCGGCACGACAATATCCTGTGGCCTGATGACCGCTTTTAGACTCAGTACCGAAACGTACGGACCGGTGCCTTCGAGATAATCGGTAAAGCTCTTTTTCGTCACCGCGTCCATATACTCCCAAAGAGGCTGGTCAACTCGCGTTGCGTATTTGAGAGCCTCTTTTACGATTTTGTCCCACTTTCTGTGATAACGGGCAACGTCATCACCGCGAACGACCTTTCGGCAGTTCCGGCTGCCGCAGCAGCAGAACATATCGTGGTCGAGATTGAACAGGCCGTACTCGTCCGTTATTTCCTCGCCCGACTGGATATCGTGCACCGCGACTTCGAAGCCGAAGCCCGCGCTGATGGTATTGAAATCGCAGCGGTGATTGACGAACTTGGCCGCGTCCCAGCTTACCACGCGGTAGCCTTTTTCGTCGATGAACGAATACTTCTCAGCCATCTGGCGATAGCACTCGTCCATCGCGGCGAAATCCCGCGGCGATATTTCGCAGTCCATCATATCCCTGACATAAACAATCGAGCCTTTCGGTATAAAGGCAGTGGCGTAAACTCCATAACCGATTTGGCCGTTCACGTACTTAACGCACGTCTGTGGATGTATCATCCTCTTAATCCCTTAGTATTAGCACGAGTTCCTGTCACTGCGAACGCCGCAGGAAGAAAACCCCTTGTGTGTTTGGTTGGTGGAGATATTTAAGGCATGACCGGCCGGACACGACGCCGGGTCATCACTTTGCGACAACTCACTCGCAGATTCCATTGTCTATTTTTCCTGTATCTCCCCTAAAGAAACGGGGCAGGAAAAATCCCTATAAAGTTTAAGCGAGCCTGATTTGATAACTACAGACCCGCCGGTTCGCTGCACCTCTCACGCTACTGCGCGATATTATTTATTCGGGAATCGTCATAGGCAATAGAAATCTTCAAAAAATTCGCCCGAAATGAAAAATTTTTACACTTATTGTACTCGCGATCGACGGGTTCGCTGGCTTGGCTCGTTAGGGTCGCCCGGCTCGACGACCGGCAGCGAGTTCGGGTCACAGCACGGGCCGAGATGGGTAAACATAGTGAGCCTGCGGTCGCAGAACTTCTCCCGAATCCCAGGCGGACTATAACCAGAATTGTTTGCCATGCGGGTCCACCGCCGATTGAGCACAAGGACGCACCTGCTGCTGCCTTTGATTCTGTCGCCGTTAAAAATGCACCGCCCGCGAAATACCCGCGGCACGTCGGCCCAGACAAACCCGCCGAGATTGATAGCGTTATTCGGCTCATTGCCGTACATAAAGCAGCTATAGCAGCCGGTAACAATCCCGTTAGGCTCGGCTGGCTCGGGTTCGCCCGGCTCATTGGGTTCGTTTGGGTCGGGAATGGGAATCTCGTTGGGGTCATTAAGATCGTTCGGGTCATTAGCATCGGCCAGCACTTCGAAAATGAAATCATCCAGCGGCTCGTTCGATTCGTTTACATCGAAACTTTCGAATGAAATGCTCAGCCGATTATCAGCCAGCCGGTAAATCCAAACCAGCGGCTCCTGCTCGCACCGCCACGGGGCACCGTTCGTCCTGCCGAATTTAACAACGGCTGTTTTGAGCGTCCACATCGAATCGCCGTATTGGAGGGCTGTAAGGTCGAGGAGATTGACGTCTATAGCAACAAAGCCATGCACGGCCCTTTTGCTCAGGCCCGGCAGGGAATCACCCAAATCGAAAGTGTCCTCTAAACAGGTCATATTATAAACCAAGACCTCACCGAAACAGATTGATGCAAAAACAAAAAGCAGAAGTGCTGAAAACAGGAATTTTTTCATCTTTCTTCCCTTATCTCCATTCGCTCCAAGGATTTGGAATCTATGATTTAGGATATTTTAGCAGAATTTATGGGTATATGCAATTATTAAATGCGCAGAAATTGGCCCGGTCAGATTGCGTTCAAGGTCGCAATGTTTGATTTCCAGGCGGTTGAATGTAATAATACGGGCGCAAGCAAGTTTTTTTAGAGGGTCTGCAAGTGAAAATCAAGATTCTACTGTTAACAACAATTATCATCGCGACAGTTATATTTTTGTATTTACTAATTTACAGGACTGGCAAAATCGACCGTCACGCACTGGTCAGCCGGCATAACGTAACGCTCACGGATTTTAACAGCCTTGCCCCGCTGTCGGTTGGCAACGGCAGCTTTACATTCACCGCGGATTTGACGGGCCTGCAAACCTTTGGCGATTTTTATGAACAGGGGATTCCTCTTAACACGATGGCCGAGTGGAGCTGGCACAGTTTTCCAAATACACAGGGCTATAAGTACGAGGATACGGCCGTCGATGTTAATACGCACGGCAGGCCGGTCTGGTACAATCTCATTCGCGAATCCCCTGCCGCTGCTTATTTCCGTGCCAATCCGCACCGGGTCAATCTGGGTCAAATCGGTTTTGCCCTGCTCGAAGAGGACAACCTGCCGGTGACGGCTGACGATTTGGAAAATATCCGCCAGACGCTCGACCTTTGGAAAGGAGTCCTGTTCAGCAACTTCGAATTCGCGGGAGAGCAAATCGAAGTCGAAACTTTATGTCCCCCACGGCTCGATATGGTTACTGTTCGTGTAAAATCACCACTTGTTAAATCCGGACGGCTGACGATAGCTGTGAAATTTCCGTACGCAGCAGGCGAATGGGGCCCGATGGCCTCGAACTGGAATGAGCCTGAAAAACACACGACGCGGATTTTGGAAAGTGATAAACAAAGCGTTTTACTGCTTCGGCAGATGGATGATTTGAAATATTACTGCGGGCTGAATTTTTCCGACGGGGAAATGAAAGAAAAATCAAAACACGATTACCGGCTCATCCCAGCCGGCGGTTCGGATACCTTCGAGTTTTGTGTGTGGTTTTCAACAGACAGGATTGAATCGTCAATCCCGAATTTTCAGCAGGCAAAAAATGACTGCCAAAACAACTGGGAACAGTTCTGGACGACCGGCGGAGCAATCGACCTTTCGCAGAGCAAAGATGCCCGCTGGAGGGAGCTGGAAAGACGAATCGTTTTGTCGCAATATCTGACCGCGATCCAATCGGCTCAGAAATACCCGCCTGCCGAGACGGGCCTGATGTGCAATAGCTGGTTCGGCAAGTTTCACCTTGAGATGCACTGGTGGCACGGCGTTCATTTCGCTTTGTGGGACAGGGTCGATATGTTCGAAAAATCGCTCGGCTGGTACGAAGAAATTTTACCAGAGGCGAAGAAACTTGCGACAAGTCAGGGATACGCCGGCGCTCGCTGGCCGAAAATGGTCGGTCCCGGCGGTCAGGATTCGCCCTCCAATATCGGGCCGTTGCTGATTTGGCAGCAGCCGCACCCGATTTATTACGCTGAGATGGTTTACAGGCAAAAGCCGACAAACGAAACGCTCGAAAAATACGGCGAAATTGTTCAGCAGTCGGCGGAGTTTATGGCGTCGTTCGCGCACTATAACAAAGGGCGAAAGTGTTTCGAGCTTGGCCCGCCGCTGCTGTCGGCCAGGGAGTTTGACATCAACGATTTCGAGCAAACGAAAAATCCGACCTTCGAGCTTGCATACTGGGCGTGGGGACTGCGAACAGCTAATCAGTGGCGGCAGCGGATGGGACTTTCGCCTGACGCGAATTGGGAAACAATAGCCGAAAATTTAGCGTCCCTGCCGGTGCAAGATGGAATCTATGTCGAGCAGGAAACGCCTTTAGTCGCCGACGGCGGTCATCCGTGTATGCTCGCCGCTTACGGATTTTTGCCGAAGTCAAAGGCGGTCGATACTGAGACGATGCGAAAGACGCTAAAGTACGTGATGCAAAACTGGAATTACGAAGAGACGTGGGGCTGGGATTATCCGATGATTGCGATGACGGCCGCAAGGCTCGGCGAGCCGAATATCGCGATTGATGCGCTGCTGCTCGACACACCGAAAAATACATACCTGCCGAACGGGCACAATTTTCAAACTGCGGAATTGCCAATTTACCTTCCCGGCAACGGCGGCTTGTTAACTGCTGTCGCGATGATGTCGGCCGGCTGGGACGGCTCGCAATCGGACGCGCCGGGCTTTCCCGCCGATGGAAACTGGACGGTGAAATACGAGGGCTTGAAAAAGATGCCTTGATTATCGAGCAAGGCCAATCGGCACTAATCGCCGTTGTCTCTGCAAACCGACGGTTATAATTAGCTGGCTTTGTCCGAAGAAATACCTGCTGCTTTTGAACCGGCCGGCTATTTCAATTTCATTGTGGCCGCTGCATAAACTTTCGAGACATTCGCTTTTGTCAAACCAGGCAATTATGTAAGCGCCCCTGTTATCTTGCCCATTTGTTTGCAGGACTTTGAAATTGCACGCTTCTATCTGGCCGGGGTACAGCACCAGCGGCCAATCCTGGTCAATATCATATCTGCGAACGCCGGCAGGCAGAGATAAACAAGCAGTAATCCAGCCTTGCTCATTTGCTTTAATTGCCGTCGGCGTGATAATCAATTTTGTTTTTACAGGAGCGGCGACACCGAGCGCGCAATACACAGGCTCAGATATTTTTGGAAATCGCTTTCCCGCCAGCGGTGTAATGTAAGGATTCATTCCATTTGCTCACAAACATCACAGTCTTTATCAGGTGACATCAAAGCCGGAGAGGAAAGATGCTTTTTCTCTTCTTTTCTTGCCTCCGGCACTTTGTTCACTTAAAGGCACATTATACTTTTTTAAAATCGCCAATCAAGGAAAATCCGACGAAGGTTTACCCGGTGCTTGCTTTGGAAACAGACCTGTGCGCCAACCTGTCAAATAAAAAAGGATTTTGGCTTTTAGCCAAAATCCTTTCTAACTCCCCGAGTAGGGTTCGAACCTACGACCTAGCGGTTAACAGCCGCTCGCTCTACCGATTGAGCTATCGGGGAAAAAGATTCATTCTTTATTTTTCAGCAACTCTTCTCTAATCCACTTAGATGACTTCATTGCCTTTATTTGTTTTTCTCTTTTCACAGCCGAAGACCGGCTTAAATGTACTTCGCTCCAAACTAATCTCCAGGGGCCATACTTATGGGTAAATTTTGTACCCTGCTTTTCTTCAGCATTATGTTGAGCAATTCTATTATCCAAATTGCCTGTCGAACCAATATAAAATCTGCCGTTTGGATTCTCAAGTACATAAACCCAGTAATTATCATTCACTTTTTAACACAGGTCATTTTTAAAAGTTACACGCCCCGCTTAATCCCGACTCGTCG
>JBBABK010000059.1:0-9522 GCA_041657685.1 Phycisphaerae bacterium
AAGCCTTATGCATCTCCCGCAGGACGCTCAGCTTTTAAGAATCTTTATCGGCGAAGCAGACAAATACCACGGCAAGCCGCTCTTCGAGGCAATTGTAAACCTCGCCCGCGAAAACCATCTCGCCGGCGCGACCGTTTTGCGTGGCCAGATGGGATTCGGCGCGCACAGTCGAATGCACTCGGCCAAAGTGCTCCGCCTCTCCGAAGATTTGCCGGTTATTATCGAAATCGTCGACGCCCCTGAAAAAATCGAAGCATTCCTGCCTTTGCTCGATTCGATGATTACCGAAGGATTAATCACGCTCGAAAATGTAAAAGTTATCGCGTACCGCAGCGGTCAATAAACTTTGTCATCCGGTTATTGCCTGTACCGCGTCAATCTCGTACAATGCCGCTGATATTTCATTGACAAGGGAGTAATGGCAAAACTCAAAAAACAGCTCGGACTGCTCGACGTTTTCAGCATCGCCTCCGGCGCGATGATTAGTTCGGGCCTGTTCGTGCTGCCGGCAATCGCATACGCCGCCGCAGGCCCGGCCGTAATTTTTTCATACGCAATCGCCGCTATTATTATCCTGCCAAGCGCGTTAAGCAAAGCGGAACTTGCCACCGCGATGCCCAAGGCAGGCGGAACGTATTTTTTCGTCGAACGAAGCCTCGGCCCGGTGCTCGGCCTGTTCACCGGTTTCGCGAACTGGTTCAGCCTTGCGCTCAAAGCCGCCTTCGCAATCGTCGGTATGGCCGTGCTTATTGAAATGCTCATCACAGGCTCCACAAGCCAGGCCGACCAGACCGGTATGAAAATCATCGCCGTCATCTGCTGCCTCGCATTCACCGCTATGAACATCTTCAGCGTCAAGCATACCGGAAAATTGCAGAGTCTGCTTGTCGTTATTTTGCTTGTTATTCTCGCCGCGTTTGTCACGCTCGGCGTTCCGAAATTACAGGCCGTTAAATACGCGAACTTCTTCGGCACCGGCTGGAGAACTATAATCGCTACCGCAGGACTGGTCTTTATCAGCTACGGCGGACTTACCAAGGCGGCGAGCATCGCCGAGGAAGTAAAAAACCCCGGCCGAAATCTTACTCTCGGTATGCTGCTCGCGTGGTTTGTCGTCTCGATAGCGTACGTTCTGGCGGTCATTGTCGCGGTCGGAGTTACCACCGACGTCGAACTTCGCGGGTCACTGGCGCCGCTGTCACTGGCCGCTTCGAAAATAGTGCCGTCCTTCGGCTATGGGGCCTTAGCAGTTGCCGCTTTTGCAGCGTTCGTCACAACCGCCAACGGCGGAATACTCACCGCCTCGCGTTCGCCGATGTCAATGAGCCGTGACCGCCTTCTTCCTCCTTCACTTTCGCGTCTCAGTACGCGGTTCAGCACGCCGCACGTCAGCATTATCATCACCTCGGTCTTTATGATTGCCGCGATACTGCTGTTAAATATCGAAATGCTCGTCAAAACCGCTTCGACGATGATGATAATCCTGTTCATCCTCGACAACATCAGCGTCGTCATAATGCGAGAGAGCAAAATCCAGTCCTACCGCCCGACGTTCCGCTGTCCCCTGTACCCATACCTGCAAATCGCTTCGGTCATCGCATATCTCGTATTACTTTTGGATATGGGCACAATCCCGCTGAGCATTTGCGGCTTGTTCGTTATTTTTTCCGCAGGCTGGTATTTTCTCTATGTTCGCCGCCATGTAAGCAGGGCCTCAGCCGTTATGCACGTCGTCGAGCGCGTCACCGACCGCCAGCTCGGAATAGTCACGCTCGAAAACGAGCTGCGTGACATCCTTCTCGAACGCGACGAAATAATCGAAGACCGCTTCGACAAGCTCATCCGCGATTGTTCCGTCCTCGATATAGATGAATCGATGAGCCACGAAGAACTGTTCCGCAAAGTTTCATCTTTGATGGCGATTCGCCTGATGGAAAACGAATACGTAATTTTTGAAAAACTGCTCGCCCGTGAGAACGAAACCGGTACCGTCATTCAGCCCGGCATCGCCATTCCGCACGTAATCGTCGAAGGCACAGGCAAATTCGATATCGTCCTTGTCCGCTCGAAGGACGGAATTGACTTTCCCAGGTCGCCCGAGCCCGTAAAAATTATGTTCTTCCTCGCCGGTTCGAAAGACGAACGGAATTACCACCTGCGCGCACTTATGGCCATCGCACAAATCGCCCAGGAGGATGGTTTTGAAAAACGCTGGTTCGAAGCCCGTGATATCGAAGCCATTAGAAACCTGATACTCCTCTCTGCCAGAAAACGCGACTCCGCAAGCTAAAATATCATCGCAGCTTGCTGCGATTCAGCAATTTTGATTTTTAATATTTAATTTTTAATTTCTTTTAGTCTTGGACCGTTTTAATCGACGCGATGCGATTGGCGAACTGTGCCTTTTTGCGAATGCCGAACACCACGTTGGTTATCGGCAGCCGGTCGAGCCTGGGAAAATAAAACGTAATTATCCCCACGTTCCACCATCGCAAAATCACATCGTCGGTGTCAATCGCCAGCCGCAAATCTTCGCGGTCAACAGAATCGTTCGATTCGCTCAGTCCGTGCTGCATTTCCAGCCTGTTCGGCACGAACACCCAGTAATAAAACAGACTGCGAACCCATATAATCCGCAAAAATATCGACCAGATATACGCAATTAGGATATAACCTAACGGCTCGGTCGTAACGCCCATATATCTGAAACTCTTAAAAAATCCCGCAAGCGTGCCCGGCCCGTGCAGCAGCAGGAGCAGCAGCCCAATCACAATCCCGCCGAGTATCAAACCCAATGTCACCGGCCGCAGCTTGAAAATCACAACAGCCGCGTTCAATGAACCAAAAATTATCACCACCGCCCCGATGATATGCTCTAACGTAGCAACATTCGGTGAGTCGGCGCCGATTAAATGCAGCGGCATCGTGACAAATCCCGCGATTACCAGCAGCGCTACCGTCGGCAAAAACAAAATCGGCCAGCCCCAGTCAAATCCCGTCAGCCACACCTTAATGCTCTCATCCTGCCGCAGTTCGTTATCGCGCTGATGTCGCGTCCGCGCGCTCCTGGTCTTTTTGCAAAGCAGCACCACAATCCCCAGGCCGATTGTTATCGCCAGCACGCAGTAATACGCGAACGTCCTGCTCGAAACGAAAGAAAACGCCCCCGCAGACACCTGCCTGATAATATCGATAATAATCAATATATAAATATACGCCGCCAGCAAAATCACGTCGGCGAATATCAGCACGTTCCAAAGTTTGTAATTCTTCGGCGGCAGTATATACACCGGCCTTGCAGGCAGTGCTTCTTTATGCTTTTCAGCCGCCGGCTCCGTTCGTTCTAATTTTTCCTGTTCTCTGTTGAGCTGGAATTGAAATGAACTTTCCTGTTCTTCCCGCTGCTCCCGTTCTTCATTTTCCATTTCTACATTCCTCAAATCTACCCTGTTTGCCGTCAGATTTATTTATAGCCGTTCCCTGCCCAATATTCAATATTCAATTTTCAATTGCAAACCCCGCCTGCTGCTGGTACAGTCCCCATTTAATTTGAAATCCAAAATCCTGAATTCGAAATCTGTTCTATGCTTGATAAATACGTCCTGAAAAATGGAATGGTCATCATCGGCGAGCCGCTGCCCAACGTCGAATCCGCCGCCTTTGAATTTTCAATCCCCGCCGGTGCGGCACTGCTGCCCGACGGCAGCTGCGGAGCCGCCAATATAATCGAAGACTGGCTCTTTCGCGGCGCGGGTGATTATGACAGCCGGCAGCTCAGCGACGCCCTTGACTCGCTCGGCCTGAACCGCTCAAGCTCGGCCGGCACGTCGCATATCAGTTTAGCAGCTGCGATGGAATCCGAAAATCTCGCCAAAGCGCTGGAATTGTATGCTTCGATTATCAACAGGCCCCGCCTCGAAGACGACCAGTTCATCCCCGCCAAAAAACTCGCCCTCGACCAGCTCGCCGGCCTCGACGACGAGCCGCGAACAAAAGTAATGCTCAAGTTAAGAGAGCAGTTTTTTCCGCAGCCGCTCGGCCGAAGCACCGCAGGCGACGCCGACCAGTTAAAATCGCTGGACGCACAAAAGGTCAGACAGCTTGTTAATAATCATTTCGATTTATCGCAGACGATTTTTTCCGTCGCGGGCAAATACGACTTTGACGCTGTATGTGGACAAATGGAAAAACTTTTCGACGCGGAGAAAAAATCTTCCGCGTCAATGCCGCAAATAACTACCGGTTCACGCGGCCAAAAATATACGCACATCCATAACGACGGCGCACAGGTGCATATAGCACTAATGACACCGACCGTAACAATCGATGATGTGAATTATTATAATATGCGCGTCGCCGTATCTATTCTCAGCGGCTCAATGAGCGCAAGACTCTTTACCGAAGTCCGCGAAAAACGAGGCCTGTGCTATGCAATCGGCGCAAAATACCACGGCCTCAAACAAGCCGCCGGCATCGCCTGCTACGCCGGCACAGTGCCGCAAACCGCACAGCAGACGCTCGACGTAATAATCGAGCAGTTCGATAAATTAAAAGAGGGAATCACCGACGAGGAAATCGCGAGGGCCAAAATAGGACTCGAATCCGCACTGATTATGAGCAGCGAATCATCCGCCGCTCGCGCCGTCGGCATCGCCGATGATTATTACCTGCTCGGCAGAGTCAGAACCCTCGATGAGATAAAACAAAAAATCGAGCAGACCACCAAAAAATCCGTAACACGGTTTTTAACTGCTCACCCGTTCGAAGATTACACAGCCTTCACAATCGGACCGGAAAAAATAGAAATATGAAATTTGTTTCACAAAAACTTGATAATGGTTTGATGATTATCGGCGAACTTAACGAATTTGCCAAGTCAGCCGCTGTGGGTTTCTTTGTTAAAACGGGCGCACGCGACGAAACCGCTCAAATCAACGGCGTATCACATTTCCTCGAACATATGCTCTTCAAAGGCACGAACAAACTAAGCGCACTGGAGGTAAATGAAGCCTTCGACAAAATCGGCGCTCAATTCAACGCCTTCACCAGCGAGGAAAACACGGTCTATTATGCGGCCGTCCTGCCGGAATATATCGGTGATGTCACGCAGTTGTGGTCGCACCTGATGAGGCCGGCCCTGCGCGATGATGACTTCAATATGGAAAAGAACGTCATCAAAGAGGAAATCGCGATGTACGAGGATACGCCCAGCTTCGACGTAATCGACCGTGCACGCAATCTTTATTTCGGCTCGCATCCTTGCGGCAACAGCGTGCTCGGCTCGCGCGAGACAATCGACGCATTAACATCTTCGCAGATGCGCGAATATTTCTCGCGCCGTTATTCACCCGGAAATTTAACCGTTGCAGTCGCGGGCAATTTCGACTGGGGCAAAACGGTAAAACTAATCGCAGAAAATTGCTCCCAGTGGCAGCCGCAAAATGTCACTCGCCCGACGCCAGATTATCCGGGTGATGTGAAATCAGGTCGACTCGAAAAACAAAACATTAACCGAGAACATCTTTGCCTTGTCAGTCCCGCCGTTTCGATGCAGAATGAACGCCGTTTCGCCGCGTCATTATTATCCGTAATCATCGGTGATTCCGTCGGCTCGCGATACTTCTGGGCGCTGGTTGATAAAGCCCTGGCCGAAACAGCAGCGATGCAGTTCGAATCTATGGATGGCACCGGCGCATTTTACAGTTATATCCGCTGCGGCAGCGAAAATCTCACGACCGTGCTCGATATCATAAAAAATCTCTTCGACGAGCTTGCCGCTCAGGGCGTTACCGAACACGAATTGACAAAAGCCAGAAACAAAGTCCTCAGCTCGCTCGCGCTCAGAAACGAAATCCCGATGGGAAGACTCCTCAGCCTCGGCTTTGACTGGGTTTATCTGAACCAGTATCGCAGCATCGCTCAGGACGTCGCCGATGTAAAAGCGGTAACCGTCGATGACATAAATGCGTTTGTCAAAGATTTCCCGCTCAGCCGATTCACGAAATTCACCCTCGGCCCCGCATCACAAAAATAATACGTTGTCCCCGCCTTGATTTTGACACTCGATTTTAATACAATGATTCGCGGGAGTTTATTTGATGGCTAAAGACGAAGAAAAACCCAATACCGGTGATGTAAAAGGCGGGCAGGGCGAAAAATCCTTGCCGCTGGAACCTTCCGAATTGATGAAGGCTGTTGTCGAAGCTAATCGCCGCAAAAGAAACCAAAGCGATAATCCCGACGTGCCGGTCTTTGATGTTTCGCAAAAAATTCTCGCCGGTCAGCGCCGCTATGCCGCCGCCAAAAGAACAGCGCCCGTAAAAATCAATTCCTTCGTCCCGGCTCCGCCTCAAACGGACACAAAAAAAGAACAGCTTGAATTCGTTATGCCCGTTTACAGCAATATCATCGCGGAAATCGTCGCAAGAGATATACAGGCCTTCTGCAGAGGATAAATACGTAATTACTCTTACGGCTCGTTAGGGTCATTCGGGTCGGGGGGCAAATTCGGGTCGTTCGGCTCGTTCGGACCTTCGACATGTGACAGCCATTGTCCCGTTAACAACATCAAATCATTATTATCAACCAAACCCATGTTGTCGATATTAGTGCCTCTGAAGCACAGGTTGCACGGGTCCTCCAAATAAGCGGGGTCATTGCAGTCCTGCAGCCAGTCCCTCGCAAGTATATTGAAATCTGAAAAATCGACCCGGCAGTCGTGGTTCAAATCAGCAAAAGGATACGCGCTTAGCGACATTCCATCCACCAGCAGATAGCTCGTCAGAAGCGAATCTGATTTGTCGTGCGCAAGAATTACAATATCGTATCCGCCGGATTCTTCTGCGGAAAAGGTATATTGGAACGTTCCCCAGCCTTCCATCGAACTCGATGGGCCCACGTCAAGAACTTCAATATACAAAATAACTATTTCATTCGGGTCCCGCTCAACGCCATTCTGAATAAGTTTTATATAAGCCCAGTCGTTAAGCCAGTCGGTAGAGCCGAAAAAGTAATAACCGGACAGAACCTGACCGGGACATATATAAACCGACTGAGTAATTGAACCTATCTCATCTTCATAATTCTGGTCGCCGGAGGCTACAACAACCAAAGATCCTCCCTCGACCGGCGCTACTCCCGCTTCTGCATCGATTTTCCAGAATGCGAGGTCCGCCTGTTCGTCATTATAATCCGGCGGATATGGTATAAAAAGGTCGTTGACCGCTGCATAATTTTCTCTTACCCACCCGACCGGCGGATAGAAGGTTCCGCCATACTGGTCTAATAGTCCTGTTGATTCTGCCTCTTCGAAATCGCCGTTGTATATCCCGAGGCTGACCGCGCACAGCAAAACCCAGCACACAAGAACGAAAATTGGTTTTTTGCAGCTCATCAGCGCCCCCAGTTATGTCTCCGGCGAATTAGAACATTATACCTGAATCACTTACCTTTTTCAATAATAAAAGACGCAATATGTACCCAGATATTTCGTAAAAATCAGGTAAAAAGTTCCGTTCGAACCCTTTAAACAACCTTTGATTTTCTATCTCTTCCATTTACAATTAGTTACGAACCATTTTTTTGGGACGTTCCTATAAAAAAACAGGCCCGCTTTTTTAGAGGACCTGTCACGAAACCATATAGCATAAAAAAGCAGGCTTTTTAATGCTGCTTTGACTGTTTCCTCGGCTGTTATCGTTTTTTCCGTATAATAATTCCTATGCCCATCGAGAGTAAAACCGCGGTCCCCGGCTCAGGAACCGAATTGCTGCAGGGCTTGCCCAGCCCGAGCAGGTCGTACCTGATGCAATCCGTTTGAACGATGCACCCTGTGGTGGTGTCTATTTCATAAAGTTTCCCGCTGCCGGTTGCCGGGTTATTGCTGACTCCGAACGTTTTGCTGCTTGTTTCGTCGTACCAGATGTCCGTAATTCTGCCGATTAAGCTGTGGTCGATATAATCCGCGTCACCCGTAAAAGGGTCGATATAATACATCTTGGTTCTATATCCTGAATAGGTAAGCGCGACCAGCTCGTTGATTGAACTGTCGTAATCAAATGCCCATATATCGCCGGAAACATCCAGCGCGCTGATAAATGTCGCCTGTCCTTCGGTATCGCTGCCGGACGTGATATCGATGCTGAACAGGTTTTTGTAATCCGTTCCGTAAAGAATCCCGCTGTCCTCGTCGTACGCCAGGCCGTTAATAATGGCCGGGACGTTATAACCGTTGTCACCGACCGCTGTGTCATTTTTGTTTGCAACGTCGATGCGATACAGCGCCCCGCCGTTACCCGTCGCGTAAAATGTCCCCGGATGCGCACAGTCGCCGTCGGTTGCGCCGTACCATTCCATTTCGGGCGTCTCGAAAACCGCCGTGACGCCGCCCGTGTCGAAATTGACCTGGTACACTCCCTTGTTGTCCCGCAAACCCACTCCATAAGTCATTGCCGCATCGGCTGTGATGCTAAATACCGCAAACAACGCAACTGCACATAGCAACGCGGACGTACTTATAGCGCTTTTGTTCTTCATTATTGATTCCTCCGTAAATTAGTGCTTTTCTTTAAACGAAATTTTTACTGATGTTTTCAAAAGTTATCCCCCGCGCCAAAGAGGCGCGGGGGTTTGTTCGCTGCCGGGCTTTTAACCTCGCTTTATTTTTGTTTTTTTTGCGGTCGAAAAGCCCAGCTTGGGGAAAAGAAAACTCTTCGTGAGCTTATATATGGCTCGCATTTTAAATTTCAAATGCTTGCCCTTATCACCCCGCTTTTTGCTTTCGCAGGAAAGCAGAGGGGTGCCTGCTCTCAGTTTTTATTTGTTAAAGAGCTAAATCGTACTATCGCTATTTAATCGCCTGTACAACTCTTGGCGTTCGTCTTTGTTTCTTCACAGCCGAAACTTCGACAGGAATTGCAATCCCGAGAACGCTCGAAACCGCACCGGTCAGGAGCCCATCGCTGCAGTCACTGGTCAGCACCGCACAAACCCCGATGCTCCGTGCCAGGATTTCCTGCGACGGGTCATCGCTGCTGACCAAAACAATCGTCGCAATATCAGGCTTAACCATCCGCAGTCTCTTGAGAAATAATCCCGCGGCCATATCATCCAAATCCCACGTGCTCAACACGCCGTCAAACCTTTCATTCCGTATAAGGCGTGTCGCCTCAGCAGCCGAACCGACGCTGACCATCCGTACCGGCAGTTCCGCGAGAATTTTCGCTCTGCCGTTCAGGCCGACCGTCAACAAGTTTGCTTTTACCAAAGGTTTCATTTGAATTCGTGCTCCTGGTTTACGTTTCTTCCTTACAATCGCGTCAGTGTCACCGTCATTTTTATCACCGCTGCGCGTACCGTCTCCGTTTCAATCACAACGTATTTTTTGATTTTCATCTCGGCTTGTTGCAGCCGTTCGATTTTAAAAAGCTGGGTGCGCCCCTGATTGTTACATCAAAAAGCGCGAACCCAGCGAAGAAGAACTGCTTAAAACTACTGCTATTATCATCGCCCCGCATCAGGGAC
>JBBABK010000060.1:0-9512 GCA_041657685.1 Phycisphaerae bacterium
GTGTACCTCCTGTCTTTTAGAGTTTTATCATGCTGCTTCTCTAATTGCAAATGGCACAGTTTTTGGGGGAAAGGTCACTGATGCAAAGACAGATGGCATTCATTTATCGTCTTATATGCTCAATGCGAGGAATCAGCAAAGATGAGATGCTTTCAAATTTAAATGAGGAAGCTAAGGCTGCGGTACTGAATTGTGAACACTATGCCGAAGAGTATTTTAATTTAAATTTTAAAAATGAAAACTACAGAAAAACAATAGTAGATATGACCTCCAACCAACTCTCGCAATTACAAGACAAGCTCGGCGAAGCTAAGAAAGAGGTTGATTTTGTAGAGTTAGTGGTTAAGCAGCTAAGAGATGAGATTGAGGTAATAAAAGAAAAATCTATTACTTTACAAAGTGAACTAGCAAGCATCATTAAAAGTTCAAGTCACGATCCTTGTATGAAGTTTTTGGAATGTATTAAAATTGAAGAGTGGAAAAACCTAATGATATCGACGGTTTCAGAAAAGCACAAAGAAATAAAAAGTTTATACAAATCTATCGGAAGATTAAGAAAAGCTGCGAAAAGAAAGGTCGAAACATCTGATGAAAAGCGGGTAAATAGATTTAAGATAATCATTGCTATAACGACTATTGGTTTGGCTATTCTTTTATGTTTGGCTGTTTTATATGTGATTATGAGGCCTTAGACCTTGATTAAATGGAGCTAAAGCAGGCGGGCCGGCAGGTAAGTTTACGCCAATGGATAAAGAAATAGGATAACCCCGTAATACCCGTCTTCGCTGAAGCTACGGCGGGTGAAAATTACGGGGCTAAATTTAAAAACAACCCCCGGTGAAACCGGGGGCTAAATATTTCCCCTGCCGCGAGCGGCAGGGCTAACCGATTAATCATATCCCCACTGTTTTTCTTCGAAAAACAAGACGTGGGGACTTATCCCTACTGTTTTTAAAGACAAAAAACAAAGCGTAGGGACTAGCCGGGGAAATTGATTATTAATTAAATCTGCAGCAGGTATGAATCAGGCCATCAGATGTGGGTATGCTGTTTTTGAATTAAGCGGGTTTGTGTTTTGGCTTGTCCTTCTTTGCATCTTTAGGGGCTGATTTAGTGTCCGATTTTTCGGTCTTGGCGACGTCAGTTTTTTTGTCTTCTGTTTTGGGTTTGCGGGCGTCTGTTTCTTTTTTCTGGGCTTGTTTATAGCCGTCGGAGCGGTAATCGGTCTGATAGAATCCTGAGCCTTTGAATATGACGGCGGCACCTGTGCCGATTAATTTGTTCAAGGTATTTTTGCCGCAGTTAGGACACTTTCGCAAGGGCCTGGCCGTCATTGACTGGAACTTCTCAAATTCGTATTCGCAATTAGTGCATTTATAATCGTAAGTAGGCATATTTTAATTAATTATTGATAGTTATCATCAGCTTCCGTTTCTTCTTCATCCTGTGATTCGGGTATTTCCTCTTCTTCGGCGGCGAGTTTATTGACGACTACCCTGGCGGGTCTTATCACCCTGCCGCCGAGTTTGTAGCCCTTCTGGAATTCTTCGAGCACCACGCCGTCTTCTTCATCTTCATCGGACTGCTGGAGCATGGCCTGGTGAATTTCAGGGTCGAATTTTTCGCCGAGAGCGGTAATTTGTTCGACATCGAGCGATTTGAGAATGGCGAGCATCTGGTCGTAAATTATTTTTACTCCTTTGACAACATCTTCGATATTCTCGGCTGATTCAAAGTGCGCGAGTGTATGTTCGAAATTATCCATTACCGGCAGCAGTGATTTTATGATTTTTTCTTTCTCATAGCTGACGGCTTCGCTGATTTGACGTACGGAACGCTTCTGGAAATTTGCGTAGTCGGCGCTGATTCGCTGGAGCCTGGTCAGCAAATCCTGATTGTCGACCTGGAGCTTTTCTACCTGAGCGTTCAGTTCCTGCAGCTCTTTTTCAAGCTTTTTTTCTTCTTTGTGTCTTTTATCAGTCATAATTTTTCGCTAATTTTTTGAGCCGAAATAATTTTTGAGTTTATCGATAAATCCCACCGCGGCGGGAAATACGCCGCTGCTTTCATTTTGCCGGAACTCTTCGAGAAGTTCGCGCTGTTTTGCGTTTAGTTTGACGGGCGTTTCGATTGTTACCTGTACGAGCTGGTCGCCTTTTCTGCCGGAACGGATGTCGGGCATACCCTGACCTTTAATTCTAAAAATCGCTCCGTACTGCGTGCCGGCCGGAATTTTGAGATGCTTTTTGCCGTCGAGGCTTGGCACTTCGATGGTATCACCCAGCGCTGCCTGTGTGAAACTGATAGGCACAACGGCGATGAGGTCGTTGCCGTCGCGATGCAGGAATTCGTGCCGTTTAATCCTGACATAGCAATACAAATCGCCTCTTGGGCCGCCGTGGTGTCCGGGTTCGCCTTCGCCCGCGACGCGGATGCCCTGGCCTTCGTGGACACCTCGCGGGATTTTAATTGTGATGACACGTTTTTTTGGAATCTGTCCTGTGCCGCGACAGTTTTTGCAGGGATTGGTTATGACCTGTCCAGTGCCGTGACATTGGGGGCAGGTCGAGACCATCTGAAAAAATCCTCCGCCGCGTGCTACCTGTCCGTTTCCGCCGCAGGTGGGACATTTCGACGGCGATGAGCCTTTGGCGGCCCCGCTTCCGTAACATTCGGTGCAGGTATCCTGACGGGTGAATTCGATGGTCTTTTCTGTTCCATTGGCGACGTCCTGCATAGTCAACTCGACGGTGGTTTCCAAATCGTAGCCGCGGGTAGGCCCGCTTCGGCGTGATGAACGTCGTCCGCCGCCGCGACTGCCGCCGCCCCTTCCGAGAAAATCGCCGAACAAATCCTCGAATCCGAACATCGAGAAGATATCCTCGACGTTCATATGGGAGAAGTCGTGCATTCCAGCTCCGCGGAGTCCTTCGTGGCCGAACTGGTCGTACTGCTTGCGTTTATCGGCGTCGGAGAGGACTTCGTAGGCCTCGGCGCATTCTTTGAACTTCGCCTCTGCTTCTTTGTCGCCGGGGTTTTTGTCAGGGTGATATTTCATCGCCATCCGCCGATACGCACGTTTGATATCGTCGGCGGATGCGGTTTTGTTCACACCCAAGACCTCATAATAGTCTTTTTTCGCCATTGTTTTTTTATCTTACGGAATTTGGTATCGGCGTTTCGTCCTTGTCTTCGTCTTTAAGGTCGGTGATTACGACGCTCGTTGTCAGCATCAAGCCTGCGACCGAAGCGGCTGTCTCAAGGGCCGTGCGCGAGACTTTGGCCGGGTCGATGATGCCTTCGGCAAACATATCTACCAGCTTGCCCTTATTGGCGTTGTAGCCGAGGTTCTTTTTCGTCGGCAGTTCTTCGAGAAGCTGTGCGACAATCACATCGCCCTGCTCGCCGGAATTATCGACGATTTGCATAGTCGGGGCCTTGAGCGCGACAGTTACGATATCGAAACCGATTTTTTCATCGCCTTTGACTTTGGCTTTTGCCTTTTCGACTTCGGGAATCGCCATTAGGAAAATCGTGCCGCCGCCTGCGATAACGCCTTCCTGAGTTGCAGCACGAGTGGCGTGCAGCGCGTCGTCGAGCAGGTCCTTGCGTTCCTTCATTTCGGTTTCGGTCGCGGCACCGGCGTTTATTATTGCGACGCCTCCGACGAGTTTGGCCAAGCGTTCCTGCAGTTTTTCACGGTCGTAATCGCTGGTGGTCTTTTCAATCAGGCCGCGGATTTGGTCGCAGCGGGCGGTAATATCTTTTTTGCTGCCCGCGCCTTCGATAATGGTTGTCGTATCTTTGCCGACGACGATTTTTTTAGCCTGGCCGAGCTGAGCAAGCTCGATTTTATCAAGCTTGAGGCCGAGGTCTTCACTAATCATTGCCCCGGCGGTTAGTACCGCCAGGTCGCCAAGCATAGCTTTTCGCCTGTCGCCAAAGCCCGGCGCTTTTACCGCGCAAACTTTCAGGACGCCCTGCAGGCGGTTGATTACGAGCGCGGCAAGCGCTTCGCCTTCGACATCTTCAGCGATAATTAACAATGGTTTGCCTAACTGAGCAGTTTTTTCAAGCAGCGGTATCAATTCGCGGACGTTTGAGATTTTCTTTTCATAAATCAGGATGTAGCAGTCTTCGAGAATCGCTTCGAGCGTGTCTGGGTTGGTCATAAAATACGGCGAGATGTAACCCTTGTCAAATTGCATTCCTTCGACGACGGTTAATTCGCTCTGCATACCTTTGCCGTCTTCAATTTCGATAACGCCTTCTTTGCCGACCTTATCGATTGCGTTGGCGAGAATTTCGCCGACCTCGGCGTTGTTATTCGCGCTGATGGCGGCAACTTTGGCAATGTCCTTATGGCCATTAACAGGAATGCTTTCATCTGTTATGAATTTACTGACGACCGCGGCCGCTTTTGTGATGCCTCTTTGAATCGCGACGGGATTCGCACCGGCGGCGACGTATTTGAGGCCTTCACGGTAAATCGCTTCGGCCAGTACGGTCGAGGTCGTTGTACCGTCGCCGACCACGTCGCTGGTTTTGCTGGCGGCCTGGTTGACCATTTTTGCGCCCATATTTTTGAACGGCTCGGGCAGCTCGATTTCCTTGCTGACCGAGACGCCGTCTTTGGTTACTTTGGGCGAGCCCCAGCTTTTGTGCAGTATTACGTTTCTTCCGGTCGGACCGAGCGTAACTTTCACCGCTGCGGCGAGCTTTTCAAGCCCTTCTTTTAACTCAGTCCTTGCGGGATTATCGAACATCATCTGTTTTGCCATTTTGTTTTCCTCTTAAACAGATTATTTATATTTTCGGTTATTATTTCAGCATCCGCGATTTATCTTTCGATAATTCCGAGGATGTCACTTTCCTTGCAAATGATATATTTATCGCCGTCGAGTTCGACTTCGCTGCCCATATATTTCGGGTAGATGACTTCGTCACCTTTTTTGACGTTCATCTTCGCGGTTTTGCCGTTGTCGAGAGTTTTGCCGGGGCCGGCTGCCACGACTTTACCGACCTGGGGTTTTTCCTTTGCCGAGTCGGGCAGTATGATTCCGCCCGTGGTTTTCTCTTCGGCTTCGAGCTGCTTTATTACGAGTCCATCATCCAACGGTTTAAGCTTCATATTCAACTCCTTCAATCATTTATACCAAGATTATTCCTGATTTAATTTTATACTCCGAGTGATTCAACACATTTTTGGATTATTTGTTCTTCGGGCGAATTCGGGTCTAATGCAATATCAGGTTCGATTCCGACTTCTGTTATACGCTCGGTATCAGTCATATAAAAATCGCCGGTAACAACTGCCTCGCTGGTTCCGTCGGGTTTTTCTATGATATTCCTTGTGGCAATAAAGCCTGAAGTTTTTTGGCCGAGGATTTTCGCTCTATGACTGCGTTTCAAAGCGGCAGCTATTAATTCTCCGCTGTCGGCTTTTGCGTCGATTAGAACAACCATTGGGAGGTCGGTTAGCTGTTCATTATTATTTACGACTGGTTTGATGTCACCGTCTTTAGGTTTATAAAGCCACATAGTCTGACCCTTCGGCAGAAACATCGACGCGATTTCGACCAGCGATTTAATCATACCGCCGCCGCTGCTGCGTAAATCGAGAATAATTCCCGCGGCGTTTTGTTCTTTCATTTGGGCAAGCTGTTTGCGAACTTCGTTTGGCGTCAGTTTATTGACGATGGATATCCTTAACAGCCATATATGATTTTCAAGCTGCCGCGATTCGACGCCGGTGATAACAATCATAGAACGTGTAATTTCAACCTGCCTTGAAGCACCGGCAGGGTCTTGTATTTCCAAGACTACTTTCGAATCGACAGGGCCTATTAATCTTGCTACAACCTGCTGGATAGTCAATCCTGCGGAAGATTGGTCATCGATAGCAGTAATAATCTCTCCTGCTTTTAACCCCGCTTTTTCCGCGCCGCCGCCGGGGATAATACCTTTTATAGCAATCCCGTCCGGCACCAATTCAATATTTACGCCGATTCCGGAAAACGAACCTTCCATCTCACTTTTGAAGTGCGAGGTTTGTTCTGCGGTAAATGTCACGTTGTTCGAATCTTCTGCAAAGATGAGCGCAGGGCACAACAGGATTATCAGCAATAATCCAGTTTTAAATTTTGATGTAATACTAAAGTCAATCATATTTCAATCTTTCTCTTAATCGAGGCTTACATCATGCCCATGCCGGGCATACCGCCCATACCCATTCCACCCATGCCTCCCATGCCGCCGCCCATTCCACCCATACCGCCTCCGGGCATACCGCCAGCCATATCATCTTTTTCTTTCGGTTTTTCTGTTACAAGGCAGTCAGTGGTAAGCAGCAGTCCGGCGATGCTCGCAGCGTTCTGCAATGCGATTCGTGTCACCTTGGCCGGGTCGATTACGCCGGCTTCGAATAAATCTTCGTATTTATCCGTCGCAGCATTGTATCCGAATCCGCCTTTGCCCTGTGCGACCTTGCTGACGACGAGGTTGCCGGTTACGCCGGCGTTCTCGGCTATCCAGTAGCAGGGACGCGACAATGCGTGCTTAACTATATTTGCACCGGTTTTTTCGTCGCCGTCGAGTTTTAATTTATCGATTACTTCGATGCAGCGAATCAGTGCAACGCCGCCGCCCGGCACGATGCCTTCTTCGATTGCGGCGCGTGTGGCGTGTAGAGCATCTTCGATGCGTGCTTTTTTCTCTTTCATTTCTGCTTCCGATGCGGCTCCGACGTTGATTTGCGCAACGCCGCCGGTCAGTCGGGCGAGACGCTCCTGGAGTTTTTCGCGGTCGTAATCGCTGGTGGTATCTGCAATTTCGTTCTGGATTAATTTGACTCGGCCTTTGATAGCATCCTGCGAGCCGGCGCCTTCGACGATAATCGTTTTGTCATTATCGATTGTAACCTTCTTTGCGACGCCGAGCTGTTTGATGCTGACGTTTTCAAGCTCGATTCCGAGGTCTTTGAAGATTGCCTCTCCGCCGGTAAGCACGGCGAGGTCTTCGAGCATCGCTTTTCTGCGGTCGCCGTAGCCGGGGGCCTTTACTGCGGCGACTTTCAGCACGCCGCGAAGTTTGTTTACTACCAATGTCGCGAGGGCTTCGCTTTCGACGTCCTCGGCGATGATGAGCAGCGGTTTATTGGCTTTGGCAACTTTTTCCAGCAGCGGGACGAGTTTTGTCACCGAGCTGATTTTCTCTTCGAAGATGAGGATGTACGGCTTTTCCATTTCGACCGTCATATTCTTCTGGTCGGTAACAAAATGCGGCGACAGGAATCCGCGGTCGAATTGCATCCCTTCGACCACGTCCATCGTCGTATCGGTGCTTTTGCCCTCTTCGACGGTGATTACGCCGTCTTTGCCGACCCGCTGAAATGCCTCGGCCATAATCTTTCCGATTTCGGTATCGTTGTTTGCGCTGATTGACGCGATATTAATAATGTCGTCCTTTTTGCTGATATCGACGGGCTTGGCAAGCGAGACGAGTTTGTCGATGACGGCTTTGGCAGCAGTCTGCATTCCGCGATTAAGACTCATCGCGTCGGCGCCTGCTGTGAGATTGCGGTAGGCCTCTTTGAACATTGCCTCGGTCAATACCGTGGCAGTGGTTGTGCCGTCGCCGGCGACTTTGGAGGTCTTGCTGGCGGCTTCCTTGACGAGCTTTGCGCCGAGGTTTTCAGCTTTATCGATTAGGTCGATTTCTTCGGCAACGGTCACGCCGTCTTTTGTGACGGTCGGGCCGCCCCAGCTTTTATCTATAACTGCGTTTCGGCCTTTGGGGCCGAGTGTAACTTTCACTGCCGCGGCAAGCTTTTCAACACCGGCCAACAGAGCGGCCCTTGCATCCGATTCAAATGCCAAATCTTTTACTGCCATTCTCTTATCTCCTTCAATACGTGCGGCGTTTCAAGTACCGCGTTCCACGTTTTTGATTCATTTCACCAGGTACACAACCGTACCTATAGCACGACTTGCGGAAAAGAACTGCAAAGTATATACCAGAACAGGGTTAGAAAGCAACGACAGACTGCATTGACTGCTAAGTACATTATAATCAAGTGGTTACAAAATCAGATAAGGTGCACTATGACGGCGGGAGCGTGCGGGCAAATGCCATTTTTGGCAAGATTACAGCCAAGTTGACAGGAGAACCGTTGTTGACAGTCAAGCGGATTTGCCGGACAATGCGAAAAGATTCACTTTTTAATTTGGAGAGTGCGTTAATGAAGCTTGATTTTAGCAGTCTGATTAAAGCGGTCGAATCGATTGAAAAAACGCTGGATGTCGCCGTTAAGAGCGACGCATCAGGACTCGACGCCAATACAATAAACGCTATCAAGGCCGGAGTCATTCAGAATTTTGAATTTACCTATGAGTTGTGCTGGAAATTTATGAAGCGATGGCTGCGGGAAAACGCTCCGGCCGAGCAGGCTGAACATCCTCGTGCCCGCAAGGAACTTTTTCGGCTGGCGGCACAGTACGGGTTGATAGATAACCCAGCGGCATGGTTTACATACGGCGATGCGCGTAACCTGACCAGTCATACATACGATGAAGATACGGCCGAGTCGGTTTATGAAACGGCGGTTGATTTTGCGAAAGATGCGAGAAGTTTTCTAAATAAGCTCCAGGCGAAAAATGAATGATTGATATCGAAGAAAAATACCTCGCTGAAATACGTCGAATCCTTCAAGAGCACGTTCCGGATTGTGAGGTTCGCCTGTTCGGTTCGCGCATCAACGGGAAATCGCAGAAATTCTCCGACATCGACCTTGCTTTAGCTGCTGACGAAAAACTGGACTGGCGGAAAATCGAATCTCTTAAAGACGCGCTAGCCGGTTCAGATTTGCCGATGCTCGTCGATGTCCACGATTACAACAGCGTGACAGATGAATTCCGCGCTATTATAGACAAACAATACGAAATCATACAGAAGGCGGAGAATTGATTTAACCACGAATTAACACTAAATTATAAAATAAGCAGCCCAAATTGCAGTCATTGTTAATAACATCACCCAACCCGCAATTAACATTTCTTTCTTCAAAAAACGCCCTGACAAAACAGCGTACTGTGTTAGAAAAAAACATAATGGGATTAAGAGCCATCCCAATGGCGTAACGGCAAGCTTCGCGTATAAAACAGGCAATCCTGTTATTACTATTGTGTTTAGAAATGGACGCCCAATTTCATTATTATATCGCCAGTACTTATCAAGATGTTCTATTGGAACCCAACTCCATAACACAAATATGAAAAATAGGCCGAAAAGAAGTATTAGCCAGTTCAGCCATATTGGCATTATTTAATCTCCCTCTATATTTTCAATTATGTGCTGAGCTGGGTCATTATATCGTCGGGGATGTCGAAATTGGCATAGACGTTCTGGACGTCTTCGTGGTCTTCCAAATCTTCCATCAGGGCGATGACTTTTCGAGCGGTTTCGGGGTCGGAAACGGCGATGCTGTTTTGCGGGAGCATCGAAATCTCAGCAAC
>JBBABK010000061.1:0-9409 GCA_041657685.1 Phycisphaerae bacterium
ACTTCGAACTGCTTTCATCGCGCCGTCATCAATAACAATCGTCCCGCAGGCTTTGCTGTTTAGAATCCACCTCTTGCGATTGCTCAATTTGCGTTTCGGCAAAAACAGCGTCCCGATTGTCTCGCCGGCAATGATTCGTTCGATAACATTTTCAGTTTTGCCGTTAGCGAGAACGATTCGACAGCCCGCGCTCGATGCGATTTTCGCTGCCTCGATTTTCGTTTTCATTCCGCCGGAACTGAATTTGCTGCCCTTGCTTCCAGCGATTTTGATGATTTCATCGGTAATTTCAAAAACCGTATCAATCGGCTTTGCGTCCGCATATTTCCTGGGGTCTTTATCATACACCGCGTCGATATCGGTAAGTATTATTAGAAGGTCCGCGTCGATTTTGCTCGCCACCAGCGCGCTTAACGTATCGTTATCGCCAAAAGCCGTGCCGATTTCATCAGTCGATACACTGTCATTTTCATTAAGAACAGGAACCGCGCCCAGCTTAAGCAATGTTTCTACCGAATTACGCAGGTTAAGATATGTTTTGCGATTATTCAGCACCTCAGCCGTCAGCAGAACCTGCCCGACCGTAACGTCATATTTACTAAACGCCTTGCGGTATTCGTCCATAAGCAACGGCTGACCAATGGCCGCACACGCCTGACGCATCTTTGTTTCCCTCGGCCGCTCTTTCAATTGCAGACTCCCCGCTCCCATACCTATAGCGCCGGACGTCACAATCAAAACTTCCCGTCCCGTTTTTTTCAAAGCGCACAATTGCCCGGCAACCCTACCGACATAACCAGTATCAACCCGCCCGTCTTTACTGAGCGTATTGGTACCGATTTTTACAACAACGCGTTTTACCTTGCTGAAATTCCGCATAATCGCTCATCCAAAATCCGCAATAACCCGTTTGCGCGGTTACCAATACAATACTCATAACTGATTACGAATTATTATTCTATAACATCCCGCAGGCACTTGAAAGTAAAAATAAGCACCTTCGGCCTTCATCTGCCGCCGCAATTGCTGACAGCAACCGAACCGACATTTGGCTTGAGTATCGCAGGCAAAATGTTAAATTGACGTTGAATTATTGGAGGCAAAAGAAAAATGAAGTTACAGTCAATTCTTATTTCAGCCCTGCTCGTTTTAGTATTGTCCGCAGCAATCGCACAGCAGTTCGGTCAACCGCCGCAGCCGCCGCAGGGAACAACCGTTCATCGTGACCTGCCTTATGTTACCACCGGCCACGAACGCCAAAAGCTCGACCTCTACCTGCCGCAATCGGATAAACCCCTGCCGCTTATAATCTGGATTCACGGCGGAGCCTGGCTGGCCGGCAGTAAGACCGACTTCGTCCCGCTGGATTGTCTCACCGATGGCTACGCAGTGGCGAGCATCAACTATCGTTTGAGTCAGCACGCAATATTTCCCGCCCAGATTCAGGACTGCAAGGCCGCCGTCCGCTGGCTCCGCGCCAACGCACAAAATTATAATCTCGACCCGAACCACTTCGGCGCCTGGGGCTTTTCCGCAGGAGGACACTTAGTTGCACTGCTCGGCACGGCCGGCGATGTAAATGAATTCGACGTCGGAGAAAATCTTTCACAATCCAGCAGCGTACAGGCCGTGGTCGATTATTTCGGTCCGACCGATTTTCTCCAGATGGAAGCGCATCGCCTGCCCAACAGTATGATACACAGTGAGCCGGACTCGCCGGAGTCAAAACTGATAGGCGGAAATATTCAGGACAATCCCGAAAAGGTCGCCTGCGCAAATCCTATTACTTACATTACCAGTGACGACCCTCCCTTCTTCATCGTCCACGGCGACAACGACCCGCTCGTTCCGCATCACCAAAGCGAATTGTTCGAAGCCGCGCTGAAAAAAGCGAATGTCCCAGTCACATTTTACACCGTCAAAGGAGGGGCCACGGCTTCTTCCAGGACCCCAACGTCCCGGAACTAACGCGAGAATTTTTGGCAAAACATCTCAAGACAAAACAACAGGATTAACTATACGCTAATCCTGAAGTTTTCTATGAGTGAACTTCTTTGCTTTGGAACCGGAATAATCAGCGACAATTTGTCCGCAGCCGATGAGTTTCCATTTATAAATTAACAGGCCTTCGAGGCCAACAGGCCCACGGGCGTGGATTTTGTTCGTGCTTATTCCCACCTCTGCGCCCAACCCATAGCGGAACCCGTCAGCAAACCGCGTGCTGCAATTCCAGAACACATCCGCAGAATCGACCAAATCCAAAAACTTCCTCGCCGCTGCTTCATTATTTGTCACAATCGCGTCGGTATGATGCGAGCCGTACTTATTAATATGTTCGACTGCCTCATCGACGCCGCCGACCACCTTAATCGAAATGATTTTATCGAGATACTCAGCCGACCAGTCCTGCTCGGTCGCTTTTTTGCCGCCGATTATGGTAACCGTTTTTTCACAGCCGCGAATCTCAACGCCCTGCTTTTCATATTCAGTCTTAATCATCGGCAGAAATTTATCCGCAATTCTTTCATCGACAAGCAAAGTCTCCGCCGCGTTACACACCGCGGAATACTGGCATTTGGAATCGACTGTCACTCTCACCGCCATATCCAAATCCGCGTCAGCATCGACATAGACGTGGCATATCCCGTCAGCGTGACCGAGCACGGGAATATTGGTATTATTCATTATGTGCTTTACGAACTCGTTCGAGCCGCGGGGCACAATCAAATCGATATACTCATCCAATTTGAGCATCGCCGCGACGTCCTGGCGAGTCTCGAGCAGTCCCAACCAACCTCTGGGAAGCCCCGCCTTAATACTCGCATCTGAAATCACCTTTGCCAGTATAGCGTTTGTCCTGGCCGCTTCGCTTCCGCCCTTGAGCATCACGGCGTTGCCGCTTTTTAAACACAGTGTCGAAATCTGCACCAGCGCATCAGGCCTCGATTCGAATATCACACCGATGACTCCAATCGGACAGCTTACTTTATAAAGCTCCAGTCCGGCGTCCAGTTCCGTCGAGCTCAAATTTTTACCGACGGGGTCATCGAGTTTAATTAAGCTCTCTATACCGGCAACAACGTCGTCGATTTTTTTTTCGTCGAATTTCAGCCGCTTTAATAATGGAGCAGCTAAATTTTCTGCCTGCGCTTTTTTCAAATCCTCATTATTGGCAGCGATGATTTGCGCGGAATTGTCCCTCAGTGCCTCAGCAATTTGCGCCAGAGCCGCATTTTTTGTTTCCGTATCGACGGCCGCGAGTTTTATTGAAGCCGCCCGTGCCGCCTGTGCTAATTGTGCAATATCCATAGTTTCTACATTCTACATTTTACATTGAATATTACAACAGGTTTGTCGCAGGCAGGGCTTTAAGCTAATCCGAGTTCGGGACTTCGAATTTATAACCGATTGTACGCATAGTTTGAATGTACGTTGGATTATGCGGGTCAGATTCTATTTTATTGCGAAGCGTCGTAACGAACCTGTCCACCGTCCGCGCATTCACAAAACTGTCATACCCCCATACCGCGTTTAAAATCTGGTCCCTCGTCAGCGCCCTGCCGCAATTCTCCACCAAATAGCACAAAAGCGAAAACTCTTTCGGCGACAGCTCGACTTGCGTTTTGCCCCTGCTCAAAACCCTCGCGCCGACGTCCAGCCGCATCTTTCCGAACTCGTAAAAGTCCTGCTTTTCTTTCCGTCGCCGCTGCAAAAACCTCTCGACCCTCGCCAGAAGTTCGCGAATACTGAACGGCTTGGTGACATAATCATCCGCCCCGAGATTCAGACCCAGCACAATATCCGATTCCTCGCCCTTGGCCGTGAGCATAATAATCGGCATATCAAGGTTCTCTTTGCGAATAAGCCGGCATACCTCATAGCCGTTAATCTTCGGCAGCATAATATCGAGAATTATCAAATCCGGCTTTGCGTTAAGAGCAGCAGTTAATCCCTCCTCGCCGTCTGTCGCCGTCACCGTACGGAAACCCTTGTACTCGAAGTTATCCTTCAACCCCCGCAACATTGTCGAATCATCTTCGATTATCAGTATCGTTTCCATTTTCCGCACACGCCTTAATTCGCACCGTAAACAAACATCCGCTCACGGGTTTGCTCGATATACTGATTCGCCCTTTATGTGCATCGACAATAAATTTCACAATCGATAAACCCAGTCCAGCTCCTTCCGTGCGCCGCGACAGTGAATTGTCCGCCTGGTAAAATCTCTCGAACGCCCGGCTAATCTGCCTGCGGGTCATTCCTATGCCGTTATCTTTAACGGTGAAACATACAAATCCGTCATTTTTGAAAACTCGCAACTCAATCTTTTTATCATCTTTGGTATATTTGAAAGCGTTATCCAGAAGATTTACCAGCACTGTCACCATCGCGTCTCTGTCAGCCGATATCATAGGCAACGGTTTCGCGATTTCCACTGTGAAATTTACATTATGTTTTTCGAACTTGGTACGCAGTGCTTCCACCGCCGAGTTCGCAATCTCAACCGGACTGACCGCCGCAATCTCAAACGCCTGCTTGTTCCGCTCCATCCTGCTGAACGTCAGGAAATTATCAATCAAATGGCTCAGCCGTTCGTTCTCCCGCGATATTAACTGTAAATATTCCGTCGCCGTCTGCTCGCCCTCGTAATTGCCTTCCAAAAGCGTATCCACCAGCACCCGCATCGACGACAAAGGCGTCTTAAGTTCGTGCGTCACCGTCGCGATAAAATCATTCTTGAGCCGGTTGAGTCTGATTTGCCTTCCGATAGCCTGTGTAGCTATCGCTCCCGAAGCCAGAATCAAAACCACGACCAGCACACTCGTCCAGATATAAATAGCAGCCTGCCTGCTCGCGGCATCTTCAAAAACACTGTCATCCCTGAAATACAGGGCCGCTTCAAAATCGCCGAATACCCCGCCAGCCTGTGTTGTATAGAACGGTTTGCCTGCCAAATTCGCATCACCCGCAACAACCCTTCCGAGATTATCCAAAACCTGCACACCTGCAATATCATCCTGAATCTCTCGCACGCCATCGGCGAAAAAATCCGCAAGGTAATCCCGCGAAATTGCTGCAAGAGCTGTATTACCCTTAACTTCAAGTTTTAATCCGTACAAACCGTTGCTGCCCTCAATCGCCATGACCTTTTTGCCCGGAAATCCGTCCAGGCTTTGCACATTTGGAAACATCTCCGCAACTTCAATCGAATTTTGATATGCTTCGATTGTGCCTTCTTTTCGGTCAATTTTATCTTTGAGCCTCTGCGCCAATCCCGCCTGTTTGGCTATATCGATTAGTTTTTCAAGCTGCCAGACAACCACTTCCGCCGGGGCATTTTCAAAATATAAATGCACCTCCTCGCTGTTACTGCCTAAATATTTTTCTAAATGCTCATACAGTTTCTCATTATCGCTCTGCCTGTATAGCTCGGCTAAAAAAACCCTCGCCCGCAAAATCTCTGCCGCAGTTTGCGTACTCATTCCCTCCGAATCTCTAAGCCCACAAAGTTTGCCGGTAATCTCGATTGCTTCATCTGTCCTGTCGAGCTTGCTAAGACATCTCGCCTTGCTCAGCAGTGCTTTGTATCGAACCGATTCGGATTGCGTCTCCGCGACTTTTTCATATTCCCCAATCGCTTTTTCAAAATCACCTTTTATCTCCAGCCGAAAGGCTTCGACCATCACATTAGACTCCGGAACCGAATCTGAATCCATTATCGGAAACAGGATTGTCCCATTCGGCTCATAAACAAGCGTCCCGCGAAAGAAATTATCAAGCTCAACAACTTTAGATTCCATATTAGGCAGTTCTACAAACTGCCGTCGTGCTTTTTCAGCATAAACATCAATCAGCTTTTGCTGCACCGCAAGCCGTTCATTCCTCACCGCCTGCGTCATAAACCAAAGCAGGCACACGGTGGGCAATATCACCGCTATCGCAAGCAGCAATATCACCCACCGCAATTGGTTTTTTGCCGTATTATTCTTAAATTTAGTCCGCATTAGCTTTGAAACTGTTGATAATCGAATCAAACTCGGTTTTACTTTGTTCGAATTTGTCTTTTTCTATTCTGAAAACAAACCAGTAAACATTAAATTCATCGACAATGTACGTTCTATATTCGACCATTTGTTTCGGATTGGCGTGTTTTTGAAGAGAACTTCCTTTTTCTCGATAAGTCGCCAAGTATTGGACTGCGTCAAGACCATTTATCTTATATTCTTTCCAGCTTGTCTCATCAGTGATGTAATTCTCAAAAAATCCCTTGAGCACCTCAATGTCAGTTTTTGCTATAGTCATTGCGGAAGCGAAAGCTGGATCAGTTCCACGTTTCTGCCAGACAAGCAAAGACCAGGCTTTAACCTCGGGCGGAATCAATTGAAGAATGAATTGTGGACCGGCGGACACATAGCTATAGAAACGCCATTCGGGTGGCACAGTAACTGAAAAGTGTGGCTCTTCGTTTTCAAAGGTTAAAGGTCTATCCTTATCCTTCTGCCAGATTTTTGCGAGCTCCATTGTTGCAGTGCCGCCTACATCATACTTAACCAGAGATTTGTGTTCGTCGGCTGAAAACCAGAGGGTATGCTGCAATGTTCTCATATTTCCCGTATATATGGAAAGGTCGGTCTTGTAACATTTGAAAGTTCCGGCTTCAACTGTTACTTCTTCAACCCCTAAAACCTTAATCCTGCATTCAACCACAGTGCCGCTCTGTACAGTAAAAATAGGGAAGCTGCCTTCATAGCCCTCTGCAAGGGGCATGCGCCTGATAAGATAAATTGCCTGCTCATTGTCGTATGCTATTCCCTGCACAGGGACATCCCGTGTACTTTCTTTGCCTTCCGTATCAACAGTAAGCTTGACATTTTCCTCATTATATTCAGCTACAAAATCCCCCATCCAATTGGTTGTCTGCCCGTAGATCGGAGCAAAACTTTCAGCCTCGGCTTCGACAAAAGTGTACTGAGATATCGAATTTTCGCTTACATACATATGTGAAATAATTTGCCACGTGTTATTATCATCTAAAGTGTTGCTCCGGGCTGAATAAATAATTGTTCCATATTCTCTGCCAGAAGGATGTTTGAGCCTGACTTCCATTACCTCACCATCAACCCAGGGAGCAGGTTCAAATTCCAACGGTTCCTCTGATGCGAGTTTGGCACCTGAAAGTGTATATTGGAAAGTTGTGAGCAGGCTTCCACCGGCGGGGATTATTTTTTCAACCGCAAGCTCTATTCTACCCTCTTTTTCCGTTTTTTTCATACCCGGAGATGTAGAGATAATCTCTGCCCCCGTTGGCAGCAGGTAAGTTTCTATCCGCAATTGGGCTGTGATTCATATAGTACTGATATGTATCTGGCATTGAAGAAACCGGTTTAATCAATCCGGTTATAGTTCCTTCAACTGTCCCTTCAATTGTTTCGCCCGGCAATATCGGCTTGTCGAATGTTATATTGTATCGAAAATGATTTCCCTCGTGAGTCGTCGTATATTTAACCGGTTGCCCGTTCTTGTAATACATCCCGGTAATATTGACAAAATCGGAATTTATAAAACTGGTAGTTGTTATTGGTTCTGCGGTGTTGTTAGTGTGATTGTGAGGATTTATAAAATGAATCACTCCATTGGGGTCTATTTCATTGTGCATCTGCTGTATGTAAGGTCGAAGCGGCTTGATTGCATTTATTTCCTTAGCCTTAGCCAGCATATCCTTAGGTATTGGCGTTGCCTTTCCTTTCTCATCCTTGGTCGCAAAAACCAAAACATAAGGTTGCGCGGACACACCTTCAGCACTTCTAAAGCTTGTATATGGCTCGGCATTTATTCTTATGAAATACACTTTACCTGCCTCAAGTTTCACCGGCAAAGTGCACTTAGTTTTCGTTACATCATAATAAGGCTGACCAGTAGTTTCCGGATATGGATAATTCCACTTTACCCATGACCAGCTTCCATCTGCCATCGTCCGGTCAAAAGTAACGCTAATCTTACCAATTTCCGGTTCGACATTGTTTGCATACGTTTCAGGTGACGTGCTTATCACAACAGGTACTAACGCCATCGATGTGAATTCCTGTGTTGGAGCGATCTTTTCGAGCTGCTCCTTGGCCTTCTCTGCAAGCACCTTTTCGCTCGAATATTTCGATACAACCTGCCGAAAATATTCAACCGCTTTGTCCTCCTGTCCCTTTTTCAGATAGCACATACCAAGTTGATAGGTCGCTTTTGCCGCCGCCCTTTGCGATTCCGCAAAATCCGTTAGGACCTTCTCGTAAATTCCAATCGCCTTATCCAAATCTCCCTCGGTCTGCTCGGCATATATCCCCTCCTGCAGCAGAACACCCGCCGATTCACCCATCGCAGCAGCCGTCAGAAAAAGCACCCCCAGAACAACCAGAATTTTAATGTTCCTTCGCTTTTCCATCTTCATATCCTTTCGGTAAAAAGGTAACAAAAAATACTTACTCCTGACAGTAGAATCTAAGTGCTGATTGTTACCGATTTGTTACAGATATGTCCTTTTTTGAAAATTTTTACAACGGAAAAAACTGCGGAAAAGCGGACAAAAACTATCCGTATGTGTTGCCGTCCTGGTCGACGTAAATCTCCCCCCTGGCCCGTTTGACTATATCAGCCGCCTTCGGCATCTCATCGAGCTGCGGCACCTTAAAAAGCAACCCGCAATACCGACAGCGCACCCTGCAATCGACCGCCTGCTCTTTGAGCAGCCAGCTTTTACCGCACCGGGGACATTGAGCTATAATCTTCATTTCTCAAAACTACAATCGGTTGACTAATAGCATCGAGATAAATTTTCTCGTCTGTGCCCCATAATATCACACCGACCGCGCGATAAATCAATAAAACTCTCTTGAAGTGTCACTAATCACGCCTCCTCGTTTGATTGAAAATTCCTGTTTTGATAAAATAATACTATCTGGGGGTGGTGAAAATGACTAAGAAAATCTCTTGCCGTGTTATCGATACAACCGCACTTTCCGACGAACAGCCCGATTTGCAGTTAGGCTGGGGTTTCGATAGTGCTATTTATACGCAAAGCGACAAATCGCAAAATGTTTTCACGCCTCGAATCCCCACTCACGAAACCTATACAAACCCAAACCCTGCCGGCCAAACTATCGATTGCTACGCATAAACATTAAAACTATTTGTGAGTTTTTCCTTCGTAGGTATCAATCAGTGTATCCATAAATTTATTGAACTCTTCATCGATCCCGCAGCTTTGCCGATGCGCTTCGAACCAATTAATCGTCCGCTTAATCCCCTGCGCAAACGGAACCGTCGCGACAAACCCCGGCACAAATCGTTTGATTTTGCTGTTATCGAAAACCGTACACCACGATTTATCACCAAGCAGGATTCCTTCATACTCCGCGTC
>JBBABK010000062.1:0-4547 GCA_041657685.1 Phycisphaerae bacterium
TATTTTTGACTGGAGCCAGGCCAAGTGCGGTGAGCAATGCGCCGGAGAGGAACAGGCCGGCGATTACGCCGAAGACGGACCGGCCGATTTTTTCGGCAAGCGAGTCGAACTTGACTGATTTTTTTATTAAACTTAAAACGGCAGTTTGCAAAGCCGCAAAAGCAATTATGAAGATCAGTGCGAATGAAATTGACTGCCAATAGGCGGCGAAAGACAAGCCGCCGATTTTACGGCTGATGAAAATCGCGGCGAGCTGTTCGAAATATGCGAAGGCGACGATGTTCGCGATAATTGCAGTGAATACAGTCGCAAGTGACATAAAGAGCGAACCTTTTAAATAGAACAAAGCCGCACATATTGCTATGACTATCAAAACTATCGCTGTGGCAATCATATATAACTCCGGTTTTTAATTATGTCTCGGCGACTCTGTGTCTGGCTGATTTTGCGGGCGTCAGTACCCTAATCATTTCATCTACCGATGTGGTTCCGTCGAGAACTCTTTCGAGCATTTGTTCCTGCAGGAATTTCATCTTTGCTTTTCTGAAACTCATCGAAAGCTCCTGCAGGGACTTTGCATTATAAATCGCTTTTTTCAACTCGTTGTCGAATACTATTGTTTCGAAAACGCAGGTTCTGCCGAAGTAGCCTATTTCGTGGCACTGGTCGCAGGGGAACGCTTTTCCGCGTTTGTCGTAGACGACTTTGCCGGGGCGGTACAGGACTTTTGCTTTCTGCGGCGGGATATTGAATTTTCTGAGCAGGTCTTTGTTTGGTTCGTATGCCTGTTTGCACTGCGGGCAAAGTCTTCTTATCAGCCTCTGGTTGGTTGCACCGAGGATATTCATAGCGAGAGGTTTTCTGTCACCGACGAGTTTCAGCATTTTTCCGACGGCCGCAACAACACTGTCTGTTTCGAGGGTCACGTAAACGAGCGCGCCTTCTTTTGCAGCGTGGCAGACGACTTTAGCGGTTTCGGCGTCATTAATATCCACTGCGCCGAGAATATCGGGACTCATCTGCATCATTGACAACAGCCTGCCGCCGTATGTGTTTGTGCCGCTGTTGCCGAGCGAGAATGTTTCCTGCGTAACGTTCGGCAGCTCTGCGCTCGGGTTTGTTTCGAGTGTTGCGATGCTGTTGAGGAAGGCGTCGTGATTTCGCAGGAACGCGTAGAATGTCGTGGAAACGCCTGACATTTTCGGGCCGGAAATCAAAAATATGCCTTTGTCTGCGGATGATGTAGCGGTGCTAAGCCGTTCATACTGCTGGGGCAGGAGGTTTATCTCCGCTAATTTAAGGATGTTTTCCTTTGTCATTTGTTTCAGCTTGATTTGCTCGCCTGCGGTCGAGCCTGCGGTCGCTACTTCCCATTGTGAAGTGCCTTCTTCGAGCCTGATTCTGAAAACGCCTTTTTGCGGTTTTCTTTTTTCAGCAGTTTCGAGGCCTGCGAGTTGCTTGAGAAAATCGCTAAGCTGCTCGGCTTTGTCGGGTGCGATATCGGGCTGTTCGAGTGTAACGCCGTCAAGGATGTAATTTACGGAGTAGGTATTATGGCCCGGCATCAATATCACGTTGGAAGCCCGTTTGTATGTTACGTCTTTGAGCAAATCGTAAGCGGTTTTGAATCCGAAGAAGTCTTTTGTTCTCGGTTCCGGTACCGGCACTTCGTTATCGTTCGATGTAATAAATTCCATATCCTCATAGCTGGTTTGTTTTTTTCCTTTGCCGGCGAAGAGGTTTGTAATATGTGCCGGCGTGAGCACTTTATCGAATTCCGGCACGAGAGCATTTCTGTGCATTACATAGCTGAGCGATGTCGCGGCAACGGCTATGATATAGAACAGCAGGCCGATTATGAATAACGGTATTAAGAGCCAAAGCAATAAACCGACCGCGCCGGCGGCAAGGACGATGCCGGTCCAGAGCGTGTCCTTTGTCGCGACGTTTCGTGCGTCCTGACTGACCCATTTGACGAGCCAGAGCCAGGCGAAGAACAGGGCGACATAGACTACGAGTTTTATTATGGAGATATACCCGGAGAACTGGGCGTCGGCAAGAAGCAGCGTATAAAGCATTGTCACTCCGTAGTAAATTATAATATTATATTATACCGGAAGCAGTGGAGCGAATTCCACGCAGGGCCATTCTCAATTCATCAGCGTTCGGCGCGTGCTTCGCGGCCACCTGCGGGTCGATTAGGCCCTGTTTTACCAACTCGCAGAGATTGTCGGTTATATCGAGCATTCCTTCACGCTGGCAGGATTTAATCACGGCCGAGAGGTCGGCTTCTCTTCCTTCGGCGATAAGTTTTCTTACTTCCGGATTGGCTAAAAGTATTTCTATTGCAGGTATTCTTTCAACGTCCTTTTTGGCGCAGGGCAGCAGGAGCTGGCTGATTACGGCTTTGATTGACAGGCTGAGTGTTTTTCTGACCTGTTCGCGTTCGGATTGCGGGAACAAGTCGAGCAGCCTGCCGACAGCCTGCGGCGCGTTGGCAGAGTGCATCGTTCCGAAAACGAGATGGCCCGTTTCGGCGGCTCGCATACCGGCTGTTACGGTCGAGGCGTCGCGCATTTCGCCTATGAATACCACGTCCGGGTCCTGCCGCATCAGATAAGTCAGCGCGTCATTATAGTTGGGAACGTCGATACCGATTTCTCTTTGTGAGACGATTGCTTTTTTATCTTTGAATACATATTCGATTGGGTCTTCGACGGTAACGATATGGCAGCTCCGCGTGCTGTTAATATAATCAATCATAGCCGCGATTGTTGTGGTCTTTCCGGCACCGGTAGGGCCTACGACGAGTACGAGTCCCTGCGCATTGTCGGCGATTTTTTCGAGAGTTTTTGGCAGGTGAAGCTGGTTGAAATCGGGAACTGCTGATTCGACTCTTCTTGCCGCCAGGCTGATTGCGCCTCGCTGGTGAAAGATATTGATTCTGAAGCGGTTTTCGCCGTCGATTTCGTATGCGAAATCGAGTGTGCCGTGGCGGAGGAAGTAATCTTTCTGCGGAGCGGTGAGAATTTCGAGGATAAGTTTTTCAATAGCTTCTTTTGTGAGGACTTCGCCGGAAGTGTCCCTGAGCTGACCTTTTATTCGCAGTTTTGCGGGCTGGCCTGCCTTGAGATGCAGGTCGCTTGCGCGGTTCGAGACGGCAGCTTTGAAGTATTTATCAAGCTTATTAGAAGCCGGATTCGATAATCCCGCAGCAATAGGTTGTTGGTCAGTCATAGTAATAATCCGGGGCCGATTTTCTAAATTTGCCGTTCAACAGAGCCGAATCGAAGGGCTATATATATCGACCTTAACCCCACAAAAGCCTAAACCCACATATTATAAGACATTCGGCCCAAAAGTCAATACCGGCTGAAGAGGTTATATCGGCGTAACGGGGGTGTGACTTGCAGGGGAGTACTTGAGATAATGTATGTTTTTCAGGTTGCCAGGACGATTGCGAGCGTCATATATATTGCGACGCTGATGGAATCGTTTGCGGTTGTCACGAGCGGGCCGGAGCTGATAGCGGGGTCGATACCGACTTTTCTAAAGACGAAAGGCAGGAACAGGCCGAGCGTTGTGGAGACCATTATTGCCGAGGACATCGCGATTGCGAACGCGGGGACGAGCCTTGTGACGTTTATGGTGTTTAGCTGGTCCGACCTTATGTGAATCAATGCCAGACAGATAATACCTCCGATAATACCGCAGGCGAGCGCGACGAGCATAGCGATGCGGAATTCACGCATAAATACCTGTGAAATTTTGAGCGCGGCGAGGTGGCCTGTTGCCAGGCCCGAGACGACGATAGCGGATGTTTGCAGACCTGCGTTGCCGCTGATGGCTGCAATCATCGGTACGAATGAAACGGCTGCGACAAAAACGGTAGGATTGAAATTTTTAAAAAAAGTCATAACGAGCGCAGTTACCGCGGTTCCGAACAGGCAGGGCAGCAGCCAGGTCATTCGGACGCGTGCGGCGTTGAACATGCTGAACGTGTCGAGTTCGTCGGGGTCGGTGCCGGCCATTGCGTACAAGTCTTCGGCGGCTTCTTCTTCTGCGACTTCGATGATTCGGTTGGCGGTGATTCTGCCGATTAGGCGATGGTTGTAGTCGAGTACCGGAGCAGTGATGAGGTCATTATTTCTGAACACGTTTCGGACTTCTTCCTGGTCGTCGTCAACATAAACGAAAATCGCATCCTGGTCGAGCAGGTCTTTTATCTGCTTATTTTCGGGCGAAGTCAGAAGATGCCTGATTCGGACGTCGCCGACGAATTTGCCCCGCGAATCGACAACGAAGATGGTGAAGAAGTCCTCGTCGATTTCTGCTGCACGAATTTTGTTGACCGTCTCGGCGACGGTGGCGTCTTCGGTGACGCTGATTAGTACCGGGTCCATAATGCCGCCGGCCGAGTCTTCGCTGTAGCTCATCAGTTTTTTGATGTGGACAGCTTTTTCGGGAGTTATGTCGGCGAGCAGTTTTTCACATTCTTCGTCGGGCAGTTCGCCGAGCAGGTCGGCCGCGTCATCGAGGCCAAGCTC
>JBBABK010000062.1:4557-9338 GCA_041657685.1 Phycisphaerae bacterium
AGAATTATAGCTCGAAATTCGTGGCTCTTTAGCAGCTCGAATAACTGTTTGCGGGTCGCTTCGCTTACTTTTTCGAGGATTTCGGCGGCGGTTTCGAGGTCGAGGACGTCGAAAATCAAACGGCGGTCTTCGTCATCGACGATTTCGACGACCTCTGCGATTTCGCTGCTGCGGTATTCTTTGATAATACCGGCGATAGCAGTTTTGTCGTCGGCTTCGAGCAGAGGCTCGATTTGTGTCAGCAGATGTTCACGCTCTTCGGCCATACCATTATCCTGTTTAACGGGGGTTGGATTATATAGCCGATAAAATAATGTATGTTGCTCAATGAAGCAAATTATATTTCCCGGCAAGACGGTGATGCGATAATCGCAGAGAGGCAAAGCGGAGGCCGGAAAAGTCTTGGCTTTTAGGGGATTACCGTGTAAAATACAGGGTATAGCAGACAAGTGCATTTTATGGGGCCTGATAATGAAGACGCTTTCTTTTCTATTGTTTATTTGGGTTAGTGTGAGCTGTTTTGCGATGGCGGCTGATGCACCCAAGCCGGCGGTTGTTCAGCGATCGCAGGACTGGACGCTCGACGTGCAGTATGAGCATTTGCAGCAGATAATGCTCAGGCCGGCCGACGGCGGACATCCGGTGCGATACTGGTATTTGATTATGACGGTAACGAACAATGCGGGCAAGGACGTGGAATTTTTCCCGCAGTGCGAGATGATGACGGACACGTTTCAGATTACTCAGGCTGGTATAGGCGTGCCGCCGGAGGTTTTCGAGAAGATTAAAGAACGGCATTTGGGGATGTATCCGTTTCTTGAGCCGCTGGAAGCCGAGGGGACACGGATACTACAGGGCCGGGACAACACGAGAGATTTTGCGATTATATGGCCCGATTTCGACCCGCAGGCAAAACAAATAAGTCTTTTTATCGCGGGGCTGAGCAATGAAACGGTAGTTGTTGAGAACCCGGCGGGAGAAGAGGGCGCTGAGCCTGAAAAAGTTTTTCTGCGTAAGACGCTGGAGCTGGATTATACGTTCGCGGGCGACGCAGCCTTTCGGGCAAATCCGAATATGACCTTTGCCGGCGCAAGCTGGATTATGCGATAGAAATAACAGCGTACAGCGTATTGCGGCAGATATTTATTTGACTACGTATTCCTTGTTTCGAATTTTGTCGTAGACTCTTGTGCCGGCAGGAAACTCTATATCGAAGTCCTCATCCTTGAGACCCTGATTGACTAAAATTTTGCCGGTTGCCTGATATACATTTATTCTTTCATCATCGCTGCTGCTGATAGTGCCGCTTGACGGGAACCATAAATTGTCGGCGACCTGTTCAAGGGAGTTCACGTCGAATCTTGTGATTTGTTCTTTCGGGGTGCCGTAGCCGTTTATGTATTCGAAACGGACCGGCGTAAACCCGTGGTTAACCGAAAAGTAAATTCTCATTACCACCTGTTTTGTATATTCCTGCAGAAAATCAACGGCCACCGTGTCGAAACCGTTGATGTTTTTTTTGTCTTTTTGAAGTCTGACAAGATTTTTTTCTTTAAGCATTACCGATAACGGGGTATGGTCCGTCACGTCTGAAAGGCCTGTGCGCAATACGGAAAAGCCTATAGGTGAAAGAATAAGGCTCGGATGATAATTATTCAGGTCAGTTACGATGATTCCATCAAAATTATTTGCCCGATCGTCGATATTGAGTTTTTTGTAAAACACTCCATTGAAGGATTCCAGTGTCAGGTTGTTCCAGTTTTCAGCTTGGTCGGAAATAATGGAAGCTTCTTCTATAAACCACCTCTTTGGACCTTCGATAAATGCCCTTTTTTTTCCTGTTTTTATTTCAAAGCCTGATATACTCAACTTCACTTTTCTTATTCCATCTTTAATTTGAAGCATCGGCATATTCATTTCCGCTTCTGCTTCTTCCTTGCTCCATGGGGGTACAACTCGCCATTCGTATTCGACAGAAATATCCTGCATCGTTGATTCCATCGTGCTGACGGCGTTTATTATATCTGTAAGATTCGGTTCATCGGTTGAGACAAGTGCAGGAAAAATAAACATCGCGGCGGCGAATATCGCAAAATATTTCATAACTTTCCCCTTAATAATACAATCACACTATATCATAAAAAATATAAAATGCATAAAAAAAAGCCCGCCGGTGAAGGCGGGCTCGGATTTAATAAGGAATTTGATTGTTGCGAAATTACTTTTTGTGCGACGGGCCGGCTTCTTTTCTCAGCTTGTTGACCATATCGGTTTTTTCCCATGTGAAATTCGGCAGGGACCTTCCGAAATGTCCGCCGTGACTTGTTTCGGCGAATATCGGCCTTAAGAGTTTCAGGTGGTCAATCATCTGCTTTGGTTTTAGCGGGAAAATTTTTCGCACAATTTCGCTTAGTTTGGTATCGCAGATTTTTCCTGTGCCTTCTGTATCAATCAGTACTGAGATTGGTTCAGCGACTCCGATGGCGTACGAAAGCTGCACTTCGCAGGCGTCTGCCAGGCCGGCGGCAACAATATTTTTAGCGACATATCTCGCCATATAGCTTGCGGTTCTGTCCACTTTGGACGGGTCTTTGCCTGAGAAGGCACCGCCGCCGTGGCTGCCGCGTCCGCCGTAGGTATCGACGATAATTTTTCTTCCTGTCAGGCCGCAGTCGCCGTGCGGGCCGCCGATAACGAACCGGCCTGTCGGATTGATATGGAAGATTGTATTTTTGTCCAGGAGGCGTTTCGGTATAACGGGTTTAATTACGTGTTCAATAATCTGACTGCGAAGTTTTTTATAGGAAATTTCAGGAGAATGCTGCGTCGCGATGACGACGGTATGAACACGTTTGGGTTTTCCGTTTTTGTATTCGATTGTTACCTGGCTTTTTCCGTCGGGCCGCAGCCATGGGAGTTTTTTGGTTTGTCTCATTTTTTCCAGCCGAATCGTGAGCATGTGTGCGAGTTGAATCGGCATGGGCATAAGAGCGGGGGTCTCTTTGCAGGCGAAGCCGAACATAATTCCCTGGTCTCCTGCGCCCTGTTCCTTGTGTAGTCCCTTGCCGGCGGTAACGCCCTGTGAAATATCGGGGCTTTGCTTATCGAGATTTACCATAACGGCGCAGTGCTCGTAATCGAATCCACAGGCAGGGTCAACATAGCCGATTTCTTTAATCGCGTTGCGAACGACGGCGGGGATATCGACGATTGCCTTTGTGGTGATTTCGCCGGCGATAATCGCGACTCCGGTGGTGACCATTGTTTCGCAGGCGACCCTGCTTTTGGGGTCCTGCGCGAGCATCGCGTCGAGAATGGAATCTGAGATGCGGTCGGCGACTTTATCGGGGTGGCCCATTGTGACCGATTCGCTTGTGAACAGATATGTATCTGCATTGCCTTTAAATACTTTTTTCGTTTTTGCCATAGTTTTTAAGCACCTTCCTGTAAGTAGTTTTTTCTGTCAGCCAAAAGGAGGAATGATAAATATCTTCGAAAATTCAGTCAAGTAAAAAGCGGGTATCGCGGCCGTACCTGCTAATTTAATTGTTCGTTTACCCGCCAGTCGTAGGAGATAAACTCGATTTTGTAATTGCCCGTTTCGAGGTATGAAACACTTGCGGAATCAACATATTTCGAGATGAAATTCAGAACAGCCCTGATTTCGGGCGACCGGTCTTTGAATTTTTTGTCGATAGCGTATTTATCGAGAAATTCTTTGCCGTACCAGGGCCATTTTGGCTCGAATAAGACCGACAGGTAGACTTTGCCCGCGTTTCTGTCAATATTGAAGGCTCTCGGACTGGACAGGAATCGCTTTGTTTGTTCTTCGAGCTGCTTGTCGAGTTCTTTGCCGTAATACGGTTCCGGTCTTATCGGGGGGCTGTCGAGGGTTGCCATTGTCAAAGCGAGAAATATTCGCGGGTCTTTAAATTGATTTTTGAAAAAACGGTTTTCAATTTCGTAGAGCGTAAATTCCTCGTCCATCACGATGAATTTACAGCTGTTCCATTTTGGCGTTCCGACGTCGCCTCGCGGCGGAATATGCCTGATGCTGTTGGGCGGCCACCAAAGGCGGTCTAAGCGTCTGCTTTCGACGGGGTAGTTGTTGGCAATTATGTCGAGCATTTTGAGATTGTACGTGTTTATCCAGAACGCGATTTTTTCGTCGGTTGTCCAGGACTCGTATTCCTGCGGTTCGAGGATGGCGAGCCGGGCGAGCAAGGCCTGCATTTCGAGACCGTATTTGCTGAGTTTTCGGTAATCTACCTTTGAATCCTTATTCACATATTCTGAAAAAATGGGAGCAAATTCTTTATTGAATTCGTCGCCGGCTGACAGGCTGACGCAATTCGGTTCATTGGGTTCAGCTATTGCTGTTTGGGATTCTGCCCGGTTATCAGGCAGGTTCGGGTCGGTTTTCTGAGCCGGTAAGCCTGTAATTAAAACCGCGCAAAAATAGATTATGACTGTCAAAAAGCGGACTTTCAATTTTTCACCTTATGATTTTATAATGTATCCATAGTAAACAAAAAGACCTTATAAGTCAAATCGGAGCAAAATGCGGGGCACTTTATCCTTTTAGCACGGCCAGGGGGCGCATTACAGCGATTTTTTTGGCCCAGCCGCGTTCTGCGACGATTCTGACGACTTCGTTGATGTCCTTATATGCGGCAGGGGCTTCTTCTTTGACTTTTTGCCTGTTCGGCGTGATGAGTTTTATCCCTGCCATAGAGCGTTTGAACGCATCGTCGGTTATGGCGGGGGCCGAGGTAATTTTT
>JBBABK010000063.1:0-9335 GCA_041657685.1 Phycisphaerae bacterium
GCGCTGTCGAGCGTTTCGTTAGCCTGCTGATATTTTCCCTGGCCGCGGTAGATATCACTTAGTATTCGCAGCGTGTAAGCGAGATATGGGTGTTTTGGATAATATATTTTTTGCTGCAGTTTTAATCCGAGTCCGCACATCTTTTCAGCCTGTTCGAGATTTCCCCGGCAGTTATAAAGATACGCAAGGTCGATAAGGCAATAAGCGAGTTCCGCGTCATCGGCATTGGTTTTTTGCGCAACGGACAAGGCCTGTTCGGCAAGTACCTGAGCCTGGTCATAGTCCGCAACTGCTAAATGGATTCTTGCCATTGTTCGTAACGTTACACTTTTCCGGCTGGAATTTTTTACGGGGACCGGCTGCGGCTTGCTCGGTTTCGGCAGTGCCCGGCCAAGGGCCTGCGAGGGTATAAGCATATAAATTATAACGGCTGTAACAACAGCGATTTTGATTTTTGTCTTATGAGGGGCAGACGTGCATTTTACCATAAACAAATCACCCTTACCTTCCAATCAACGAATTCCTTTCACCGAGGCATATCAAGGTATTCGTTCATTCAGACAGGCTGCTTTACGCAGTATTATTCGGGAACGCGACGGGCTTAAATATCCGTTCGGAAACAGCGTTAACCCCCAATAAAATATAAGAGAATTATGGCAGTGCACCAAATTATCACACCATAGGTCGATGATAATTTGCGAAGTGGTAATGACAGCCTTTGTAATTATTACCGGACTTTGTATTTTATAACAGGATGACAATGGAACAGGCCGACGCATCTTTCGATTCGTCGGCCTGGACGAGTTTCTTTCCTTGCAAGCCGGTATGTAATGATTAGCCCGGTATCAGGCAATCATTTTCAAATTGAACTGCTACGCCGATTTTTGCGTCGCGAAGCATTGACTTGCGGTCGATTCGGACGATACGCCCCTGTTTGAGCCGTCCGAATTGCCCTTTTTCCTCAGCCAATGACATAGTGCGCGGGAAATTGATTTCGATAATAGTTCCCTCGCGGACGGGGGTGGTCATAGGCAGTTTAACGTAGACGCCGGATTTGCTGATGTTGTCGCTGTAACCGTTGAAAAAACGGTTTATTTGCGGCATCCATACACTAACCGGCCAGCTTAATTGGGTCCTTGATTCGGTTCGCTGTTCAACCAACGTTTCCATAAGCATGCTCCATAAAAAGGTCCATCTTTACATAGGGACTATCGGCAATGTTAATTTAGATAGATTAGGTTAAATTGGTAAAATAGATGGGGTTTTGGAAAATTTTTTAAAATATTTATATTTGAAAAAAATGGCAGATATTATCGGTCGTTGTTCTTGTTTTTATATGCCTAAAGACGGCAAGGCGAGGTTTTAGTCATACCTATTTTTATTTTTTTGATGCAGCCAGTTATTTTAATGACCAGTGCCATAACTTTGTCACTGCTGCAAAAGAACGCTTTTTCCGCAGGAGATTAAGTGGATAATTAAATAAGCAGTAAGAGGTGACAAATGGGAAGAAGAGTTAAATTAAGAAACTTATATAGCAATGATATTAATTGGTATTTACCCTCCTCCTTATTTTTCAACCCAATACTGCATCAGGCCGCGGCTCATGACCCTTGCCCTTGCCCGCGAGCGATGCACGGCTCCCAACGAGGTAACGGTGATACGGCTTTGAGAGGGAGGACCGTTGTCGCCGTTACCGCGGTGCCGTGGAAATTTTTGTAAATCTATTTTACTGGCCTGGTCGAGTAGGATTGGGCTAATTAATCGCAGCTTTCGAGCCACCATTGTACGACCTGGGCCAAATCATAGAAGTCGACTATGCCGTCTTTGTTGGTATCTCCGTCCGGGCCTGATTCGAACCAATGGAGCGCAAGTATTGAGAAATCTTCAAAGTCAATGGGATTAATACCGTCGAGATTTGCAGCGGCACATTCACATTCATCGCCGATGCCATCGGCGTCAACATCATTCTGGTCCGTGTTGTGCGTGAACGGGCAGTTATCGCAAACGTCTCCGAAACCGTCCGTATCGACATCATTTTGGTCGGGATTATAGAGGCCGGGGCAATTGTCAATAACATCCGGATAGCCGTCAGCATCGCTGTCATCAAGCGGGTCCTCGTCCCATATCGGAGCAGCCAGATTGAAGAAATAATCTATCGAAGCGGTATGCGCGGGTGAGCTGGTGCCGGCGGCGTTGCCGCCGTAGAGTCCGATTGCTGTTACGTTAATTGGATAATTAAAGGAGGCACCGGCAAGCCAGCTTTGGCTGTCATAAGAATAAGTCTGTGTCCAGTTGCTGCCTTGGCGTTTTATACGCATATAAAGCGGTGCGCCGGCGGTGATGGTATTGTTTATTTTCTGGACATAGCTGCCGTTGCTGAATGTTGCGCTGTAAATCTTATTAAGCGAGCTTGTGCTGTAAAATTCGAAACGGATGTAGTTGCTCTGGTCCTGCTTGATTATGATTCCCTGTTCCTTGTATTGGGCGGTGAGCGGTGATTCGAATTTTACTTCGATTTCGAAGTTGGCATCGTTGACCGACTGCAGGATATGCGGTGCTATTATGCCGCTGGTCCATACCTGATGCTCGACGCCTGCGGGGACTGAAATATTTGCCCATGCATCCTCGGTGCCTGTTCCTGTGAACGCAAGGTTGCAGTCGCCCAGCGGGTCGATGAAGGTCCAGATGTTCGGGTCCAGTTGGCCCGAACTGAAATCATCTGAGACAATGCCTGAAAAATCATTGTTGTCGTTAACTGTAATCTTGAATGTTTCTTCATCGAACAGGCCGCACGGGTCTGTTACTCTAACTGAAACATAGTATGACCCTGCATCGGCACTTTTGGGTTCGAGATGGAGCAGGGCGGTGCCGTCGCCAAAATCATTGAAGTCGGCAAAGACCGGCAGGTCGTAAGCGGTAAATGACAAAAGCTGGCCGCAGGGGTCAGATGCGTAAATATTCACATCGAGCACCTGTCCAGCCGACAAGACCAGGTCGCCAATCGGTTCCAGCACAGGCGGGAATTCGCCCGGCGTATCTTCAGGGACGACGGGAGAAGATGTATTGAAGAAGTAGTCTATGTTGCAGGTGAATGCAGGGGAACTTGTTCCGCCGGCATTGGCAGCGAACGGTCCTACCGAAGTGACATTCATCGCGTGAGTAAAGCTGGTGCTTTGCGTCCAGTCGTTGCCGTCGTGTGAATACCACTGTGTCCAGAGATTTCCTTCCCGCCGGACTTTCATCCAGATTGGATTCGCATCTGGATTCGTGTCCGGAATTACCGCGTTTAATCTTTCCGTTGGCGTGAGGTTGATAAAGCTTGCCGCGAAGTTTTTTATGTTGCCGCTGTTGTAATGGAAATCAAATCGCAGGAAGTTGTTTACGTCTTCCTGTACGAATAGCCCTTCTATCTGGTACGTCTGGTCCATTACGGATTCGAATTTGACTTCGATTTCGAAATCGGTGTTGTTTGCATCCTGCATAATCCTCGCAGAGCGGTTTCCACTGGTCCATGGGTCGTGGTCAACGCCGCCGGGGACGAATATTCGCAGCCATGCATCTTGTGTGCCTGTGCCGATGAGGGCGTAATTACAATCTCCGACAGGATTTACGAACGTCCACAGGTTCGGGTCCAGGCCGGCAGCGTCGAAATCATCGGAAACAATACCCGATTCATCAGGCCCGGTGGTTTTGAAAGTTCTGTCGGTTGTGTTGGAAATAACCGCGTTGGAATCGACCGAAGTTATCTGGTAATGATATAAGGTGTTCGGCGTCAGGTCGGTCAATCTTACGCTGTGCTGTGTCAACGGTACGCTGTTTGCTTCGCTGTCGGTATAGCTGCTCGAAATTCCATAGGCGATATTGCCGTCTGCCGGCAGGTTCGTAGTCCAGCTAATTACCGCTTCGGTATCATTGACATCGACATTGATATTTTTGATTCCGATTGGTACGACGCTCACTGTGCCGAAACTTACATCTGCCATGTGGGTAATCAGCAGCATACATCCGTCGGCGGGGTCGGTAGGGGCTGCTTGTCCGACTATATCCCAATCCGCCGGTTCGAGTTGTCCCTGCTGCCAGACCTTGATGCTGTAGTAGTCGCCGGCACCATCTACGGTCTCGACCCGGCAACGGAACAAGTAAGTCACGCCGGTGCTCAGGCTCATACTTTTGGTTCCTAAATTTCCACCGCCGTTGGCGTAGATTTCGAGCCTGTTCGAGTTGTACCAGGTAATCGCACCCAATGGGAAGTAGCCGCTTTTCGGCTGTGTTCCTGAAATAGGGACGTCGGTATGTCCGTGCCAGCGGAATAGTACACCCGCGGCTCCGCCGTTCATTGCGTGTATTGTCACCGGGACCAGCACTTCGTAATCCGTCCATGTTATGTCGCCGATAGCAATCAGTCGGTCGTAACCCGGCGTTTGCGTGCGCACGCTGTCGCCTTGTATCGCCCAGTTTCCGTCAACTACCTGTGCGACTTGTTCAATCGCGGAAGCGTCGTTCCAGTCGGCGGTATACGGCAGCGGCCAGGTGTTGAGGCTGTTGAAATCGATTATTACCTGCTGCTGTGTCTGGTCTGAATTGCTATCGACCGCTGTGATAATAACAACGTTATTTGCGTCCTGAAGGTCGTCCCATGCGATATCGATATTGAAATCACCCTGCGAGACTAATCGCCTGCTGTCCGAGCCGATTGTCAGGGGAATGTTGGGTTCGCCGTTCAGCGAGTACGTAAGCGAGGTGATACTGTACGGGCCGGATACGTTGCCGAGTATATTGGCGTAATTCTGCGGCTTGCCGATATTGCCGAAGTTTTGCGTGGTTTCGTACCAAACATTGATATCAGGTTGTCCGAGTGATGTTTGGCATGCTGCCGCTGCTAACAGCGCGCAAAGGATAAATTTTCTCCGTGTGTTGAAAATATTCATCGACCCCTCTTTCGGAAACAAGCTGATATATATAATTCCTTCCTGACGCAGACAAAGCCTTGCATCAGCACATCAAAACCATGGTTAAATTTTTGCGGGTTCCATCCCTCGTTCCATTCCTCTCCTTATACTAAACAATATATGTACACGACCGGCAAATGTCAAGCACAAGTTGGCCGATGCGGGGCGAGCTATAAGTTATTTGACAGGCAGAGGGTAGAGTTTGTCGGCTTTGGCGGCGAAGATGAAATCACTTTCGTGCAGGCCCTTGATTTTGTGCGTCCAGAGCGTCAGCTTGACTTTTCCCCAGGCCAGATAAACATCCGGATGGTGCCCTTGCTGTTCGGCCAGTTCGCCGACCTTATTTACAAATTGCAATGCGCCGGCGAAGTCTTTGAACTTGTACTGTTTTTCGAGATGGTGTTCATCGATGACCTGCCAGCCGTTACCGAGCTGGTCGAGCAGGTTACTTATCGCATCGCCTTTGAGCGGTTCGATGCCGCCGGCACAGGGGATGCATTTTTTATCCGCCAGATTATTTTCGTGTGATTCTTTCGGATTCATATTGTGTTGTCCAAAGTTTAAATATAGTATGTGCGTTTTTGTAACAGTATGGCAGGAAAAATATGAAATTTAAAGCGGTAATTTTCGACCTTGACGGGACTTTGCTGTACACGCTGAAGGATATAGCGGATTCGGGCAATTTCGCACTGGAGCAGATGGGATTTCCGACTCATCCGGTGGATGATTACAGATATTTTATCGGCGAGGGCATTGAGACGGCAATGAGCCGGACTTTGCCGGAAGAGAAACGGGACGAAAAAACGGTGGCCGAGTGCGTCAGGATTTATCGAGAGGATTACAGCCATAGATGGCGCAAGAGCAGTAAGCCTTATGACGGCATTGCCGAAGTGTTGAAACGGCTGAAGCAAATGGGGATTAAAACGGCTGTTCTTTCGAATAAGCCCGACGACTTTACGCGTATAATGGTTAACGAGCTTCTCGGTGATTTTGATTTCGAGACCGTTCAAGGCTCTTTGCCCGGTGTTCCTGATAAGCCTGACCCCGGTGCGGCGCTTAATATTGCAAAGAAGATGAAAATCGCTCCTGAGAATTGCATATATATAGGTGACAGCGATATTGATATGAAAACGGCAAGGGCGGCTGGGATGTACGCGGTCGGCGCCCTGTGGGGGTACAGGACTGCTGATGAATTAAAAAGGGCCGGCGCGAACAAGATTATTGAAAAGCCAACTGAACTTCTTGAGCTATTCGAAAGTTAATTCGGGCGGGGCGGGATGTATTGGGCTATGTACGGCAGCTCGCGAAATTGTTCATCGTGATCCAGTCCATAACCGACAACAAAACAGTCCGGCACGTCAGCGCCTTTGAAATCAATCGTGATATGCCTTTGATGCGGGAGTTGTTTTTCAAGAAGCAGGCAGGTTCTTATACCGTGTGGTTTTTCTTTTTCAACTATTTTGACGACTTCGCTTAATGTCAGGCCGGTGTCGTATATATCGTCGGCTATTAAGACTTCACATCCGGACAGGCCGGTGATTTCGCCCTGTACGGTGACTTTGCCGATAGATTTATTTCCGTTATAGCTGCTGACCGATATGTATCGCAGCTTGAATTTGTCATCGTTTATCCGCTCGAACAAATCATCTGCAAACCGCTTTGCCCCGTTGAGCAGGACCAATACGATTACTTCGCCGCAGCCGGTATATGCGTTTTTGATTTGGTCTGCCAGTTTATTGATGCAGGTGCGCAGATGTGATTCGGATAAGATAATGCGTCCGATTTGTGTACGGGTTAATTGGCGTTCCATCGCATTGATGATATCAGATTAGTTAGACTTGGTCGAAGCTATTTCTGTTTTTGCATCGGTCTTAGCTACAACGGTTTGTGTTTCCTGCTGCTCTTTGGCCACTTTTAGGTTCTCGGCGAGCGGGAAAGTGAATTTGGCCTGTTTTTGATAAAGGGCGTAGCCGAAATCGAGCATCGCCTGGTTGCCCTGCGGATTTACCTTAATCGGCTCGATGAACATATTGGCGATTCTGCCTTTAAGTCTGCCGATGAAGCCGTCGCTGGAGGTTTTTCCGCCCAGAGATGCAAGTTGTATTCCCATACGCGGGTCGAACTGATTGTTTTCGAATGTCAGCACGTTGACCCTTGCGGTTTTGATGCCGGAGCGGTCTTCGAATTTGTATTGTCCGTCTTTGGGCTTCATATCGTACAATCCGACGGTTACGGGACTGGTATTATCATTATGATTGAAATAGACAACGACTTTTGTGACCTGTTCGGTGCCGTTAATTTTCTTTCCTGTCACTTCGATTCTGCCCTGCCCTGTGCCTTCGAATCGAATGTACTCGATGATATTTTTGAATGGTTTGCCTTGCGGCACGAAATCCGTATCATTGGCGATTATATCTTCGGCGTCGAACTGATTTTCGTGATAGCCTTTGCCCCACATTTCAAAAACACATTCTACTTTGAATTCCTCATTGTTCGAAGTGCGCTTCGATGAGATGATGCGTGTTCTCTGTGTATTTTGCGGACTGCTTTGGCTTTCGACGAGTACGGTCGAAATCATCGGAACGAAATACATAAATGAAGCGACGGAGTTATCTGTCTCATAATCGAGCAGGACTGTCGGGCCGGTAGTATCGGACTTAACTTGTTTTGAATCAGTCGATGCGGGTTTACCGAATGCGGAAAATGAGCAAACAGTAACAGCGAGTATGGTGCAGATTGTAATAATTCGCTTTTGCATAGAGTCTAATATCGACCGGAAAGAAGTTACATATCACCCCAATTGGATGTATTATAGTCAACTTACTGCATCGGGACAAACAAAAAAAGTTAGAATTGTGTTAAATATGAGCAGCCTTGTTTTATCGCTTGTTTTTTCGGACTTATCGGTAAAATTTTTTTCGAGTTAATTCCCTTCTTTATGTGCGTGATTGTGAATAAGGCAATTTTTGGGCTATCGGGGGCTGTTAAGCCGAAAATGGTTTAGAGATTATTTTATAAAGCATAGGCCCGAAGCGAATGGACACGGATGTCAGAAACAATTCGATATCTTCACAGATTGCTATGGTTGTGCTGCTGCTTATGGCGGTCGGGGCTGTTTTCGTTTTTTCAGCGAGTGCCAACGTTACACAGGATATCAAGCTTAGCAGATTTTATGAATACACGTCTTTGAGACAGCTTTTATTTTTCGCGGCCGCGGTTGCTGTTATGTGGATAGTCAGCCAGGTTGATTATCGCCGATTAAGTATGGAGCGCGGTCTTTTCAAATCTCCTTCGGCATATTTGTTTGCAGTTAGCATTTTTCTTTTGGTGCTTGTGCTGATTCCAGGAGTTGGTGTCGAGATAAATAATGCCAGGCGTTGGCTGCGGATTCCGCTTGGCCCGGTGAACATAAGTTTTCAGCCTTCCGAACTTGCCAAGTGGACGATAATCATTTTTATCGCGGGCGTGGGATGCAGGTATAATGAAAAGCTGCGGTCGTTTTTCAGCGGATTCGTACCGGTCTGTCTTGTTATCGGATTGACGGCAGGACTGATATTGATTGAGGATTTCGGCACGGCGGCTTTGGTATTTTTGCTTTCGTTTTTGATGCTGCTCATTGCGGGTGTTCGTCTGTTGCACATATTGCCGCCGCTGCCGTTCGCGGCCGGTGCGTTTATCGCGGCTATATTCAGCTCGCCCGAGAGGCAGCAGCGAATACTTGCGTTTTTGCATCCGGAGCAGTGGACCGATTCGATAAATTATCAGCCGAGCCAGTCATTGATTGCGCTCGGTTCCGGCGGCACGCTCGGCAGGGGACTTGGTATGGGAATCTGCAAGTACGGTCATCTCCCGGAGGACACGACTGATTTTATATTCGCGATAATCGGCGAAGAGCTTGGCTTAGTCGGGACGCTGGGTGTGATTTTGCTGTTTGTCGCTTTTGTGTGGCTCGGCACAATCGTGGTGTTTCGCTGCAAAGACCCGTTCGGTAAATTGCTGGCGGCCGGTATTGTGCTTGCAATATCTATTCAGGCGGCGCTTAATATCGCGGTGGTGACAGTGGTTTTGCCGACCAAGGGAATTCCGCTTCCGTTTGTAAGCGCCGGCGGAACGAGCTTGCTATTGTCGGCTGCGGCGGTGGGGGTGTTGTTGAGTATCGCCAGGCAATGCGATTCGGATGTGGGGATTGAAAAGGAATGAGCATCGAACGAGTGTTCTTCGCGGGCGGCGGGACAGGAGGGCATATTTATCCTGCCATCGCGGTCGCGGAAAAAATCGCTCAACTGGACGGCAGCGTCAAAATACATTTCTTCTGCAGTGACAGGCCGGTTGATACGCAAATATTATCGAAAACCAATTTCAGTTACACTCCGCTCGGCGCACAGA
>JBBABK010000064.1:0-9322 GCA_041657685.1 Phycisphaerae bacterium
CACGCGTCGAACGCGCGAACCTCGTCCCTGCTCATCACGATACATCTTTGCCCCGGCTCATATTTTCGCATAACCGGATTATATTAGCCCTGTACATTTGCGTCAATCAATTGACACATCGCTCACCGCCAATTACAATCGCTCCAATGCGAATACTCCTTACAAATGACGACGGAATTTTCGCGCCGGGTCTGGCGGCTATTTACAAAAAGCTGACCGCCCTTGGCGATGTTACCGTCGTTGCGCCGTCATCCAGCCGGTCCGGCGCGAGCCACAGCGTCACGTTCAACCGGCCGTTTGTGTGCAGCAAGGTCGAAATACAGGGACAATTCACAGGCTACAGCGTCGACGGCTCGCCCGCCGACTGCGTTAAACTCGCCGTGTTCGAACTCTGCAAGGAGCCTATCGACCTGCTGGTCTCCGGCATAAACAACGGCGCAAACACCGGCATCAATATCTATTATTCCGGCACGGTGGCCGCCGCGATGGAAGGCATTTTTCTCAAAATCCCGTCTGTCGCGATGAGTCTTGCCTGGGAAGAAACCGATATGGATTTTGAATTAGCCGCTGAGCACTGTTTCGATATCATTCAAAAAATATTGCCCGTGAGCAGCGACTCGGTCATAAATATAAACATCCCGCATTTATCACGCGGCAAACCTAAAGGCGTGCGAATCGTGCCGCAGTCGCACGAATGTTTCCACGAATATTTCGAGTGCCGTACGAACGAGCAGGGCCAGACGCTTTATCAGCTTGCGGGCGGACAGCACCGTCCCGAAGAAATATTGACAGATACGGTTTCAATAGCCGACGGGTTTATTACTATTACACCGCTTTCGCCGGGAAGGCTCGATACCAAGCAAACAAAAAAACTGAAAAAAATAAAATTTGTTTAGCAGTCGCCGGTTTATCACGGCGTAGTCCCGATGTCTTTTTCGGGACGAAGACGGATACGGCGACTCAAAATTGAGGACTTTAAAATGCCCGCAAAGAAACAATCACAGGTCTGCATCGTCACCGTCACCGGAATCGACAAGGTCGGCATCATCGCTCGCCTTGCCAACACGATGGCCCAATCTAATATCAATATCATCGACGTCAATCAGAAGATTATGGGAGACTATTTCGTTATGACGATGGCTATTGAAATGGACAAAGCAAATATTGATATCGTCCGGCTCAAGAAAAAACTCGACAAAATCGCCGAAGATATGACACTGAAAATTACCGTCCAGGACGCCAAAATTTTCAAAGCTATGCACAGGGTGTAATTATGCCGATAAGCGTTGAAGAAGTTTTCGAAACTGTAAAGATGACTCTCGACCATCATTTCGATATCCGCACGGTCACGCTCGGCATCAATCTCAAAGATTGTATGGACCGCAATCTCGAAAGACTGAACCGCCGAATCGAAAAACGAATCATCGAAAAAGGCCTGCTGCTCAATAAATTCGCCGACCATATCGAAAACAAATACGGCATTCCCATAACCAATCGCCGTGTCGCCGTGACGCCCGCCGCCCTGCTGCTCGAGCCGCTTCCGCGAAATATCAAAACCGCCGTGGGCCTTGCGCTCGCTCTTGACCGCGCCGCCAAAAAAGCAGACATCGATTTCATCGGCGGCTTCGGCGCGATGGTGCAAAAAGCAATGACCTCAGCCGACGAATTGTTAATAGATTCAATCCCGCAGGCACTTTCCAGAACGCAGCGAGTCTGCGGCTTTTTAAATCTCGCCTCAACGCTCGCCGGAATGAATATGGACGCCATCGTAAAATTCGGCCATACCCTGAAAAAATTATCGCGCCTTACAAAAAACGGAATCGGCTGCGCCAAAATCGCCGTCTTCGCCAACGTCCCCGAAGACAACCCGTTTATGGCCGGTGCGCATCACGGCATCGGTGAAGCTGATTTCGCGCTCAATATAGGAATTTCCGGTCCCGGTGTCGTTCGCAACGTGGTGCTGCAAAATCCGAACTGCGACCTCACCGAGCTGTCCGAAGTCATAAAACGAACCGTTTTCAAAATCACCCGCGCAGGCGAGCTTATAGGAAAAGAAATGGCCGAATTGATGGGCGTCAGCTTCGGCATTGTTGATATTTCGCTGGCCTCGACAACCGCCGCCGGCGATTCCGTCGCCGAAATTATCGAAGCAATGGGCGTAAAAAGTATGGGCCTGCCAGGCTCCACAGCCGCGCTCGCCCTGCTGATGAACGCCGTCAAAAAAGGCGGCGCGATGGCTTCAGGCAACATAGGCGGACTTAGCGGAACATTCATCCCCGTCAGCGAAGACGCCGGTATGATTCGCGCCGTGCGAAAAGGAACGCTCACTCTCGAAAAACTCGAAGCGTTAACAAGCGTCTGCTCCGTAGGTCTCGATATGTTCGCAGTTCCCGGCGACACACCCGCCGAGACACTCAGCGCAATCATTGCCGACGAACTTAGCATCGGAGTGGCGAACAACAAAACAACTTCCGTCCGCGTTATTCCCGTGCCCCGCAAAAAAGCCGGAGCTATCGTCCATTTCGGCGGCCTGCTCGGTTCAGCGCCGGTAATGCCCGTTTCGAAATCTGCCTCGCCGAAATTCATCGCCCGCAAGGGACGAATACCCGCACCTCTCATTGCGTTGCGAAATTAAAACCGGAGGAATTTATAATGTGGAACATCTTCGAGCAGCCCTGGACGTTACTGACAGCAGCCGTGATATCAGCGTTAATCATTGCCGTCGTATTAGTTTTTATTAAATCGAAATACAAATCCCTGCTCTGGCTCATCCCCCTGCTTATTGCCGCGCTCGCATTCATCCTCGATTATGAAATTGATACCGACAGGGAAAAAATAATAAAAACAACAAATACAGCCGTTAAAGCTGTAGAAGAGGAAAACTGCGACGCCCTGGCCGCCTGCATCGCCGAAGATTATGCCGATTCGGCCCACCGCGACAAAGCCGCACTGATGCTCCGCTGCCGCTCAGTGCTTCGACCGCCGCTCATCTACAATATTATTGATTCAATCCTTGATATGCAAATTACCGGCTCCACGGCAGAAATAGAACTATTAAACAGAGTGCTGTTCGACGAAAAAAGTGATGCTGTTTATGCGGCCAACGCAATAGTTGCCAAAGTAAAAATCAATTTCCGTAAGCAACCTTCAGGCGACTGGCTGATAACAAATACCGAGATCCTCACTATCAACGGCCGGCCCGCCAAATGGACCAGTATTAATTACCCCAACTGGTAAACATCCACACCGTTAAGCCGAAAACTTATATTTTAATTTTTCTCTGCGCTCTCTGCGTGCTCTGCGGTGAACTTACAGTTTGACCGGCTTGCAGAGATTTTTGCTGCTCGCCGCAGCCCGCCCGCAAACTTTGCACATATACTGCGCGTCTTTAACGAGCGACTTGTAATCTTCCGGATTGCTGAGCTGCGCGCCGATATTGTTCAGATAGCATAAATGCTTGTCATGTCCCGGATGCGGCATCTTGTCCTTGGCCATAATTATACTCTCCAAAAGCAGGTTCATATTATTGGACTACACTATTTTTAATTACCGTCATTTTTAACTTCATACGATGTTTTTAGCTACATAAAAAGTTACGATTCAATTCAGATTTTTTGCCAAATCTGTCTCATTTTTTGGCCGATAATCCGCCTATGCAGAAAGAATATTACACCGATATCCCCGACGATACCCAGGCCCAGGAAGAAGATAAGCTCTTCCTCCTTAATCTCAAGCCGTATAATCTTAAATGGTACCCCGGCGGAATTACCTGCGTATCATCAGGCAAACGCTGCCTCAAACCTTCCAATGTCCCGCCGCTGATGGTGCGAAAAGCCCCCTGGCGTAAATGACCTGTCCCCGCTGACGGCTCATAATTCTTGTTAAATCATAAAGATTTCTCTCGAAATCATACCTAAATTCCGTCTCTGTGATTAACATCACCTCAATTTTGGCCGATTAACAGTTATATTGAATTTTAGGCTCCTTTATATCTGAGGTGAAAAGTGTTCGTACCGCATGTTGGTGAAATCAAACAACTAAACAACGATACCGACCAGTTATTCGACATAGGTGAAAATGTCACCGTAGCCGACGCCGCGAAAATAATGAGCTATAATCACGTCGGCTGCCTGACCGTCTTCGATGAGAACCGCAAATTTGTCGGCATCATCACCGAACGAGATATGCTCTCGAAGGTCCTGGCAAAATCATTTTCACCGAAAAACGTGCTGGTCAGCGATATTATGACATCCGCCGTCCTTTCCTGCACTCCGCAGACAAGCATAACCGAAGCGGAAAGCATAATGGACGAGCACAAAATCAGGCACCTCCCGATAGTCGAAAACGGAAAAGCCGTGGCGATGCTCTCCAGCCGCGACCTCATCGCCTATCGCCTCAAAAGCAACAAGGATATGCAGGTCGCCGCCGAGCAGCTCGCGATGCTGCCCACTGGCCTCAAAAATCTCGAGCCTGACGACGTCGCATCTCTTGCGGTACACGAAGTGCCGAAATCATTCGCCGCTCAAAATGCCGTGCTGTGCATCGCAAATAAAAACCGTTCCAAACCTTTCGTTTATGCCAATAACTGCAATGCGCCTCACAAACAGTTAATCAATGAAGCACATACTGATATACCTCAGGATATCCGAATTCAAATCGACACCGCCTGTTCCGGCTGTTCAGAACAAGGCTGCGCCCTGACAAAACTCCTCATTCCTCTTAGCGTCAATACTGAGCAGGATGAAACCTTCAGCGGCTTTTTGTGTATGTGCCGGCCAACCGAACCCGATGAGAAGCCGGATAACTCGCAGCTCTACAAAGCCTCGCTGCTCAGACAGGTTCTTAATATCAATCTGACAAACGCGATGCTTTATAAAAATTATATCGACGCCAGGCACGATAGTGAAACCGACCCGCTCACCGGCGTCGGCACCAGAAGATTTCTTGAAAATGTCTTAAAAGCAGAGTGCTCCCGTTCAGCCCGCTTCAGCAGAACCTTCTGCGTCGCGATTATCGATGTCGACCACTTCAAAAAAATAAACGATACGGCCGGCCACGCGGCAGGTGATGAAACGCTGAAAAACATTGCTGAACTAATTAGTAAAAATCTTCGCGAAACGGATATGATTGTGGCACGTTACGGCGGCGACGAATTCGTCCTCGTAATGCCGGAAACCCCGATTGAAGGCGGACACGCACTGCTCGAACGCATACGCCGACAGGCAGGTAACATTTCCATACCGTCCCTCGGCAGCCTCACCATTAGCTCCGGCCTTGCCGAGTGGAATCCCGAACCCGCCGACACGCCCGAATCGATTATGCAACGAGCTGATAATGCCCTTTACAAAGCCAAACGAAATGGAAGAAATCAGGTCATCGCAGAAATGTTAGAAAACGCAGCAGTTTAAAGAGTCTTCGGTCTCTGGTCTATTTCACTTCGCCGAATATCCGAACGGTATTCTTGCCCGCCTGCTTGGCCGTATAAAGCGCCTGGTCCGACCGGCTGGTGACATCTTCCGGCCTGCTGTGGCTGTCATATTGCCCAAGCCCCACGCTTATCGAAAGCGGTATCTCGATTTCATCCGCCGTCAGCTTCGAATGGGCAACTACCTCCACCATTCTTTCGGCCACCACAAGTGCGTCGTTCAATGAAGTGCTCGGCAGTATCACCGCGAACTCGTCTCCGCCGTACCGCGCCGCCGTATCAATCTGCCGGATGCACTGTTTGATTTTCATACTGACCATTCGTATCGCCTTGTCGCCGGCGCGATGGCCGTACGTATCGTTAATCTTTTTCAGATTATCAACGTCAATCATCACCACCGAAACATTCCCGCCGTACCGCCGCGACCGCCACAACTCCCGCTCCAGCATATCATAAAACGTGCGGTGATTCGCAAGGCCGGTCAGCCCGTCCGTCGTCGCCTGCCGCTGCGTCTTTTCGAACAGTTTAATATTGCCGATGGACGCCCCGACGAGCTGGCTGAACAGTTCCACAATCGCCATATCGTCCCTGTTGAAAAATCTCCCCTGCTCCCTGTCCGCAAGGTTCAAAACGCCGACCACCTTGTCCTGGCAAACCAGCGGAATAATCAGGCAGCTGTTGGTCGAATAATTATCCAGAAATTTCCGCTGCGACCGGCGTATCACAGGCTTATTATACGAACCGATATCGTCCGTTAAAATGATTTCGCCGCTTTGCACCGCCATAACCATCGGCGAAGGCGGATTCTGATTCAGCGACACTATTTTATTGATGAGGTAAGGATGATTGTGCGCCAACAGATGCAGGATGCTGCTGGATTCTTCCAGCACATAAATCGAAGCAAACCGGACGTTAACCAGCTCCGGCACGTTCTTTACGCACACATCCGCGATTCGCTGGATATCAAGACAGTTTATCTGCCTCGCTAAAGGCGTGATACGTTCGAGTATGGAAACCTCGCCCGTGACGTCTTCTATATTTTCATTTGGCTCTGACTGCGGCATAGAAAAACCTATCGAAAAAAGACCGGACTCCGACACCCATAAACTATAAGTAATAATCCATCTATCGGCCGATTTTGCGACCCGTTTTCCTAAAAAACCCTGCCTTTTAAACATTGTGTAACATTGGCCGCACGATTTATTGGACTTTCGCTGAAAGAGCAGATTTGAAAATTGGGTTTGATTTTGGGTTTGTTTTTGGGTTTGGAGCTTGGTTTTTGGGCTAAAATTGGCTTCGTTTTGGGTTCGTTTTTTATAGTGAATAGCCGTTAGCGAATAGTCGTTAGTCATTTGGGGGTAGGGAGTTAGGTCGTTTTTGGGTATTTCTAAAATTGGGTTCGTTTTGCATATTTTTAGCCACAGATTACACAGATTAACACTGTATTTTGACGCAGATTTCGCAGGTTGCGCAGAAATTGGCCACGGATTACACGGATTTACACTGATAAATTGTAAAAAATTGAGATGTGGAATGGGCGGGGTCATTATTTGTGATTATTTTCCTTTTCGAGTTGCCTATGTTAACGTTTTGTCAAACAACGTGAGTATTATATCAAATTCTGGATAGAAGTAAAGCAGAATTCAAGATTTTGACGCGGATTACGCGGATTAATTTTTGACAAGATAAAATTTTTTGACAGGATAACAAGATTGACAGGATTTATTTCACCACGAAGGAATGAAGGGATATGAAGTAAGTAAACTCTAAGCACTAATTTCGAAATCCGAAACAAACCACGGATTGCATGGGTTTGCATTATTATTTTTAAAATGAAGTAATTATTAACATCTGAAAATTATTCTGGAGCCAATATTCCAGCAGATGGCAAACTATATAACGTCCTTACCTTTTCTATAAAAACATCAGACGGTGTACTTTCTTCAAAAAACATTACACAAGCAGCGGCTTTCCCTGATGATGGTTCATCATAACCTATAACTTTTGCTAAATTAGGATCCATAGGCATAGAACTACTTAACCCAAAAGGCTCTGCTTGAGAAAGATACTGTTCTATGCAAATAGTAGTTTCTTCTGAACTCGGATTTCCGGGATCGACATCATAAACCACGGTGTAAGGAATTTTAAATGCATTTAAGACTTTTTGCAAACTGGGTGTATTTTCTTTACCTCCTGCATTAATTATAGTCACCCTATGGGTGAAACAGTTTGTATATTCTTTTGCTGTTTTAGTGATCGCAATAACCTCTGTATCTCCCTCTGCAATCACAATTTTATCAGCGAAAAACAGCTTATTTACATTCGAATCAAATAGCTTTGCCAAAGCTAAGCGTTTTTTCAAGGTTAAATCATTAAATAAATCTTCCGTACACTCAAATATTTCTGTAGGAGAGCTGAGAAGTTCCCGTTTCAAAATTTTGATTCCGTCATAATCTTCTATATCTAACAAATGAGTGCTATGTGTACATACGAATATTTGGTCGTGTAAAGAAAGCTTTTTAATATCATCATAAAACGACATCTGTGCTTGAGGGTGCAAATATAACTCTGGCTCCTCAAATGCCAAAATAATCGGTGGACTTTCAGGTAGTGTGTCTCCCACAGCTAACCAGTCTACTTTTCCTTCCACTAAAGCAACAGTTAGATGAATCATCTTAAAAATAATTTGCCTTTGGAGGCCATGCCCCTTGGTTGTTATGTCCCCACTAGCCCCATCGTTAACAAGAAGTTGCAAGTTTTGTGTCAAGAGGGTTGAAATATCGGGAAATGATGTTTTAACTTCAAAGTCAAGCCTACCCCATTCGATTAATTCATTACAAAACCATTTTTCTATGGCATTTATTTGTGGTAGTCTCCGTCCATTATCACTTCTATTTATCAATTCGGCTGCTAAATTAAGCCCTTCTTCGGTAGTTTTTAATATTTCTTCGCTTTCAGATGCTCCATTAATAATATCACGTACTAGACGAGTTAATAAAGATTTGCTAGTTCCCGCTACAACCTCTGACACGTCTCCTATAGCAGGAATAAGTTTAAATTGTGGTAACATGTCCACTCCAACTGTTTTAAGCCCTTCAAAATCAGTGCCAGAAAGAGTAAGTTCAAATTTTAGTTCAGCTTCATGCTTTTTTATATAGTTAGTACGGAAATCTTCGTAAATTTCGCGCGTAATCCTACTGCTGCTTGCGCTGGTATAGCTAAAAAAATCAATTCCAAGCCCTTGCCAGTAGGCTTGGCGTCCATAATCTCTGAAATCAGACTTGAGCCATTCAGTGCTTGGCTCTTCAACCCAACCTTGATATCTTGACTTTAATTTACCTTTCTCCCTATATATAGTTTTTTTAACTTTCAAGCCGTGTTCAAGCGATGAACAAACATATTTTTTTAATCGCCCAATTTTTTCAGCTTCTGTTAATCTCTCGAAAGTTAATTCTATAATGATGTTTTCCTTGTTAGCCGAAAACGAGCAAAACATATCCTCACAAAGAATTTTGTCACTTGTATTAAAGAAAAGATCCAGGGCAAGGAGAACATTACTTTTACCAACGCTGTTCTTCCCCAAGAAAACAGTTAAATCTCTACATTTGATATTGAGAGTGTTAATGCTTCTGAAATTTTCAATATAAAGCTGAGCTATCTTCATTTTTAATCTCCCAAAATAGTATCTAAAGATACCCTATTGATACTATTACTAATCGTAGCATAGAACAAGATAAAAAATGTTCGCCATCTCTAATAATTAAACGATCAAGCACCACTCTGCGGTGCAGGAAAAATAGAAATTTCAGATTTCAGATTTGAAATTTGAGAGGAAGGTAACAACCCACGGCGATGCCGTGGGCTAACAAGTCGCCGTTCCGGCGACTGCTAAACGAA
>JBBABK010000065.1:0-9321 GCA_041657685.1 Phycisphaerae bacterium
GCGATTTGGATGTTTCGATTATAAAGTGCTGTCCGCCGGGGCGGGGCGAAGTTATCACGCGATGGGTCCAAAAGAGCGACAGGAACAAGGCGTACGATTTTATCCGCAAAAGATTGAGAGCGAAAAACCAGGCGTATTTTGTTTATCCGAGAATCGCAGGCGGAGAGGAAAACGGCGATGTAAAAGCGGCGGCGGATGAGTGCAGGATTTTGAAAAAGGATGTTTTTCCGGAGTTTGCAGTCGAGCTGCTGCACGGGCGGATGCGCTCGGAGGACAAGCAGCGGATAATGGCCGATTTTCGCAAAGGCAAAATCGACGTGCTGGTTTCAACGGTGGTTATCGAAGTCGGCGTCGATGTTCCGAACGCGACGATTATGGTAATCGAGGAAGCAGACCGGTTCGGCCTGGCGCAGCTGCACCAGTTAAGAGGTCGAATCGGAAGGGGACAGGCCAAATCGTACTGTTTGCTGTTTGCCGAGACGGATAGTGACGTCGCAAAGAGCAGGCTGGATATTATGACCCGCAGCAGCGACGGATTCGAAATCGCGGAGCAGGATTTGCGCATTCGCGGGCCCGGCGAATTGTTCAGCGCACGCCAGCACGGACTGCCCGATTTGAAAATCGCGAACATTATCGACGATTATGATTTGCTGATTATGGCACGCAAATGCGCGTTCGAGTTCGTGTCGAAAGACCCGATGCTGACCAATCCCGCCGACAAAAATATCCGCAGTGCGCTGCTGAACAAATTCGGCGATACCATCGGATTAGTTGACGTGGCGTGAAAAAAGAGCCGCAAAGACACCGAGATGCAAAGGCACAAAGGGGCAAAGGCGATTTAGAAAAGTTGACAAATTAGCGGTGCGCAGATAGTCTATTTGCCGATACACAAGTTATGATAATAGCTTTCCAAAATAAAAAGGTCGAAAAAGTAATTACCACCGCAAACGTAATTGCCGCGGCGCTGGTCGCGGTGACGTTCGCGATGCTGTTCGGCTATGAAAAACCGTATCTTCCTGAGCAGGTGCTTTATATCACGCAGGCTTTTCTGGTGATTTATTTTGTCACTGAGAAATTAATTCGATTTTTCAACGCGCAGTTCAAGAAGGAATTTTTCCGGGTGTTTTGGCCGCAGATTCCGATTCTCATCGCGCTGCTGGTGGCACTGATAGGTCCCAATCGCTGGTTCGGCGTGGACAATCCCGAGCTGGTTCGCCAGGGTGCAATCGGATTTTTCCTGGTGATTCAGGTAATTTTCAAAGTCAGCAGGACGGTGATTAACCATGCCGCGACCAAGGGAAATCCGACCAGGACGCTGATAGCGAGTTTTATTATTTTGATTATCAGCGGCGCAGCAGTGTTGTGGCTGCCGCGTTCCGCCGCCGGCGAGAGAATCGAGCCGATTGATGCGCTGTTCACCGCGACGAGCGCAACGTGCGTGACGGGCTTGATTGTAAAAGATACCGGAACCGATTTCAGCTTTATGGGGCAGGTAACGATTCTGACGATGATTCAGCTTGGAGGGCTTGGAATTGTCGTGTTCGGCGCAGTTTTCGCGCTGCTGCTTGGGCAGGCTTTTACGGTGCGTGAATCGGTCGCGATGCAGGATTTGCTCAGCGCACGGACGGTCAGCCGAATCGGCAAGATGATTGTCTTTATTTTCATCGGGACATTTTTGTTCGAGGCGTTCGGCGCAGTTTCGCTGCTGAGTATGTGGGACAATCAACCGAGATGGACCGGCGGTTACGAGGAGCGATTGTTTTACAGTATATTTCATTCAATCAGCGCGTTTTGCAACGCGGGTTTCAGTTTGTTCAGCAACAGCTTTATAGATTACCGCCGAAGCATCAGAATTTATACGGTGATTTGTCCGCTGATTATACTCGGCGGTCTGGGTTTTCAGGTTCTGTACGACCTGTGGAGCGTCGGCCTTGAAAAACTCAGGAGGCTGCTGAGAAATATTTTTATCAGGCAGACGCAGGTTACCAACAATCCCCCGCTGCAATTTATTCTTCAAACCAAAATCGTCCTGACAGTCACTCTGATATTAATTGTCTTCGGCACGGTAATGATAATGCTGCTCGAGCATTATGTAGGGAAAAGTCCGGCACGGACAGGCGGATTTCTCGAAGCACTGTTCCAGTCCATAACCGCACGAACGGTCGGATTCAATACTGTGGATATCGGCAGCTTATCGACGGCGAGCCGGTTCGTTTTGATTCTGCTTATGTTCATCGGCGGCTCGCCAGGCTCGACGGCAGGCGGTATAAAAACCGTTACGTTTGCGATTATAGTGATGGCGGCCGTGGCGAATCTTCGAAAGCGAAGCGAAGTCGAGATGTTCAAACGTTCCATAAAAATGGTTATCGTCGGCAGGGCGTTTACGGTTATGCTGCTTTTTTTAATCGTGTTATTTTCAGCGGCGCTGGCATTATCGATAACCGAACGGGCGAGCGGCTTTGATTTGTCGCAGATATTTTTCGAGGCAGGCTCCGCGCTCGGCACCGTGGGACTGACTACGGGGATAACGCCTGAATTGACGACTGCGGGTAAATTAATTATCATTGCGCTTATGCTGATAGGCAGACTTGGCCCGCTGACTCTGCTTGCTTCTCTGACATTCAATATAAGGCCTGCAAAATATAACTATGCTGATGAGCCAATTATTGTCGGGTAAATTAACGCCGCTGGACGGCGCTGAAGTTACGGGAGATTGATTATGAAGCGTTTTGCTGTAATCGGGTTGGGCAGATTCGGAAGAAAACTCGCTGTTGCGCTCGCGATGAGCGGCGCGGAAGTCATCGCGATAGACAAAAACCGTGATTCGGTCGAGCTGATTCGCGACCAGGTCAGTCACGCGGTTCGGCTGGACAGTACCGATGAAGAGGCGATGAGAGCGCAGGGCATCGATAAAATCGACGTTGTAATTGTCGGAATCGGACAAGGCACCGGCCAGGGATTCGAGTCGGCTGTTCTTACCGTGGTCAATCTCAAGCAAATGGGAGTAAAACAGATTTACGCGCGGGCCGAGGATTTGATTGCCGGCGAGGTGTTTTCAAAAATCGGAGCTACCGAAGTTATATACCCGGAAATCGAATCGGCACAGCGGTGGGCGTACAAATTAATCGCGCCGCAAATCGGGGAAAAAATCGATTTTGCGCCCGGGTACAGCCTTGCGAGAGTCAAAGCGCCGGCCAGCTTCGACGGAAAGACGGTGATGGATTTGCAGTTGCGGCAGAAATATAACATCAACCTGGTCGCGATAAAAAGAGACGAAGAAAGCAAGGCAAAGCGAAGTGAAAAAGGCGGGATTATAAATGTGCCTATGCCGAACACGCAGATTTTTCAGGATGATATTTTGATGGTGGCCGGTTCCGACGCCGATTTGGCCAAGCTGCCGCAGGAGTGAAAAACAATGGCGGAGAATGAGTATATACAAAATATGACGCCCGCCGGGCAGCAGTGGTTTGCGGCTGAGCAGCCTGCGAAAAAACATTCGGGGCTTGGAATTACTTCGTTCGTTCTGGCGATTGTAGCGTTCCTGATTATGTTTGTGCTGGTGGTTATGGCGGGCGTGATGACAACTGTGGCCGGCGGCCGAATGGATGAACAATCGCCGCAGGCGGTAGTTGTCGGATGCAGTATGATTCTGACCGCAATGCTTTATATACTTGGCATAGGTCTGGCTATAGGCGGCTTGTGCCAGCGCAACCGTTACAAAATATTTTCAATACTGGGGCTGGTTCTCAATATAGTATTCATTCTGGGTATCGCAATGCTGATGCTGATTGGAATATTGTCGGCGTAGCATTAGTAATTGAGTCGTGGTTGTGGAGTATTGAGTAAAAAAGATTGCCGCGGCCTTCGGTCTCAGTGACATACTATTTTTTGCGGAATTGGCGGAGCATATCGAGCAGGTGGTTCATATCATCAGGAAGCGGAGCTTCGAATCTTATCATCTTTTCGGTTGTCGGATGTCTGAACTCAATCGAAAAAGCGTGCAGCGCGCAGCGGGCAATGACAGGCTCCTCGACGGCGGGGTCGGCGTCTTTCAACTGCCAGGGGTAAACTAATTTGCCGCCGTACATATCATCGCCGACGATCGGATGCTTTATATGAGAAAGATGCACGCGAATCTGGTGCGTTCTGCCGGTCTTGGGTTTGCATTTGATTAGCGAGTAGCCTCGGAATTGTTCGAGCACTTCATAGAAGGTGACGGAATCTTTTCCGGTCTCTGGTCTGACTGCGTATTTTTCGCGCATTTTCGGATGGATGCCGAGCTTCGCGCTGATTTTATCCGCGGTGAGGTCGGGTGAGCCGTGCACAATTGCGAGATAATCTTTTTTTATCGTGCGGTTTTCGAACTGCTTTGCCACCTTCCACTGGGCAATGTCATTTTTTGTGATAATCATTACGCCGGTGGTGTTTCGGTCGAGGCGATGCACGATGCCGGGGCGGAATTCGCCCAGCCCGCTGGACAGCTCATTGGAGTAGTAGGTAAGCGCGTTGACCAGTGTGCCGTGCGTATTTCCGCGGGCGGGATGGACGACGAGGTCGGCCTGCTTATTGATAATAATCAAATCGTCATCTTCGTGAATAATTTCGAGCGGCATTTCTTCGGGCATTATTTCTTTGCTCGGCAGTTCGGGCAGGGTCATTTCGATGGTTTCGCCGGGCGTAAGTTTGTAGCTTGCCTTGACGATTTGGCCGTTGACTTTTACCGAACCCGCGGCGATTTGTTTTTGAATCATCGCCCGGCTGAAGTTGGCGAACCGGTCGTGCAGATATTTATCGATTCGCCGGGGTGTTATTGTTCGGCCGACTTTGAAAACAAGCGGTTCGTTCTGGTCAGGCATTTTGCCGATTACTCTTGTACGGGCGAATTAACCACCGGCGGCAGCGTGAAATCAATTTCGGTATCGTCCTGTTCTGCAGGCTGGAACATTGGCTGCGGAGCCGGCGGTTCTTTGAACGTGGCCAGTTGTGTGTAGCCGTCCATTACGGCCAGGCGATATTCGGCGGCTGCGGCAGAGGTAGTGACTGCAAGGGCGGTGTCATTGACAATCTGCTGATAGGTTTTTTTTGCGTCGTCGAAATTCGCGGTTTCTTCCTGGCACAGTCCGATTCCGAGCATTGCCATAGCGCGCAAAGAAGCATCATTTTGCGCCTTGTTCAGGGCTTCTTCGTACGCGGATTTGGCCTTTGCTATCTGAGTGCTGACGGTCTGGTTGTCAACGGCGCTTATTCGATAATGGAGTTCGGTGCGCAAAGCCTGCCCGGCTTTGATTAATGCGAACGCGGCCATTTCATCGTTGTCGGTGCCGGCGGCGAAGTTTCTAAGTTTGTCCGAAGTTTCAATCAACATGTATGAAAGGTCAAGACCCTGAGTCTGCTGCCTGAGGATGTCGACCTTGTTCTGTTCGAACTCGTTAAGCAGTGATGATAATAGAAGTTGTTCTCGCGCAGAGAGGACATTGCTTTTATAAGCCTTATAAATCCAGGCTGAGACGACCAGCACAAGGACTATGGACAGATAGATAATTATTCGCATATTTTCTTTTGTCCATTTGGGCAGATTGTTCAGCCACTGGGCCAGCTCGTTCGTTTTCAGTTCGTGGCGATGCTCGGCTTTCATTTGAATCTCCAAAAATATTTCTGATAAGCCAGATATTTTCCGAAATAATACGTACGGTATTGTAACAGAGTGGCTTTTGCCTTGCAATAGATGATAGGGGCGGCTAAAATTCGACCTTGTTTTGTGCAGGAATGGGCCGGTTATGCTGAAATTTTCGAAACTTCCAACATATATTTTCGCCGTATTGATATTTTTCACAGCGAACGTTTGTGCCGGTGCCGCCGAGCTTGACAGGAGCCGATATATCGGGATTGACGAGATTACCCCCGGTATGAAGGCTTATTGCCTGACGGTTTTCAAAGGAACGCAAATCGAGCGGTTCGATTTTGAGGTTCTGAGCGTCGTTCGTAATATCGAGCCGAAGCGCAACGCTATAATGGTGCGAGGGATTGATGAGCGGTTTATTCACGCCGGTATGGTGGCCGGCTGCAGCGGCTCGCCGGTTTATATCGACGGTCGACTGGCCGGTGCCCTTGCATTCGGATGGAGTTTTAGTAAAGACCCTCTGTACGGAGTTACCCCGATTGAAGAAATGCTCGCGGTTGGCACAGCCGGTGACGGCGGGCATGCCAGACAGCCGGTGATTGATTTATCCGGCTCGATTGATTTGCAGCGCATTGAAAAACAATATATATCGTCATTGCACAGGCAGTCGCAGATGAGAAGTTCGAGTAATGCCTTGGCTATGCCGGTTATGATATCGGGGATACCGGACAGTGCGGTCGGTGAATTTGAAAATTTGTTCGGGCCTGTAACTGCGGCGGGACCTTCGGGTAGTGTGCAGGCCGGCGAGGATGTGGAACTAAGTCCCGGCGGAGTTCTGACCGTGCCGCTGATAACCGGTGATATTGATATATCGGTGCTTGGAACGGTGACGGAGGTTGACGGCGAGAATGTTTACGCGTTCGGACATTCGTTTCTGGGATACGGGCCGGTGGAGTTGCCGATGGCGACGGGGCAGGTGCATACGATAGTCGCCAATCTGATGCGGTCGTTCAAGCTGGGCAGTCCGGGCGAAATCGTCGGGACATTGTTTGCTGATGAGACTTCGGCCGTGCGGGGGCGAATTGGCACAGTGCCGCCGATGATACCGATGACGATAAACGTCAGCAGGTTTAATACACCGCAGCCAGTGACATATCAGTGCAGTATTGCCAATGATGATTATCTTACGCCGATACTTGTGCGGATCGCGCTGGCCGGTGCGGCGAATCAACGCGGAGAGCTGCCGCCGGAGCATACACTGCGGTATCGAACGACGATTGAAATCGAAGGGGAAGAATCGATTAGTTTTGAAAACGTATCGGTTAATTCACGGGTTGCGGAACTGCTGACCGAGACGATGGTTCCGGTGGCGCTGATTATGAACAATCCATACAGGCAGGGGGAGATAAAATCGATACGCTGCGATATGGAGGAGCTTGACCGGGCGATGCTGGCTGATATCAAGTCGGTGGAGATTTACGATAATAAAGTCGAACAGGGTGAGCGGTTCAGTGTCGAGGCGGTTATCGAGCCGATGCGGAGTCAGAAGAAAAAATACACTTTCGATTTTACGGTGCCGAAGGATTTGAAGCCCGGCGAGTATGATGTGTTCGTTTTGGGCGGCGCGGAATATCTGGAATTTCTTATTAGCGCGGCCAAGCAGCGATTTATTGCTGAGAACTACGAGACGCTGATTAGCGCTTTGAATAATATATTGAGCGTTCGGCGGGACAGGCTTTATTGCGTGTTTATGCTGCCCGAGAGCGGAGTTACGCTGGAGCGCGCGGAATTGCCGGATTTGCCGATGACGCAGGTGCTGGTACTGACGGATTCGACCAGGACGACCGATGCGCAGCCTTACCGGCACTGGATTGAAAAAAGCGTCCGGACGCCGCAGGTTATCAGGGGTGCCGGGCAGATGAAGATTGAGGTTGTGCGGTAACCGTCAGGCGGATGCCGCTTTTTTAGTTGGGATAGATATTATGAAAAAAAATGTTGCGAGCGGAAATTTATTCAGGATGACCGGTTTGTTTGTCTTTCTGTTTTGCGTTGTTATTGCCTCGGCGGTGACGAGCAAGGTGACGCATCAAAGCACGGCAGAAGAGTTTCTCAAAGGCGAGGCTAATGATGTTATGATTAGCTCGAAGGGCACGATGCAGCTTGGCAGAGAATCCGAGAGGCTGACGAAGGATTTCAATGACGTATGGTCGATTAACTGCGTGGCGGCGAGCGGCGGAGATATTTATATCGGCACAAGTCCGAACGGCGGAGTATACCGATGCAGAAAGGGAAAAACAGAAGAAATCTATTCGGCCGTGAAGGAAAATAGTAAAGAAGAAAATCCCAAAGCAGATGCCAATGAAATAAGCGATTCGAACGATACCGGTGAAATCGTTGCGGCGGATGAGCTGCTGGCGAATGAACATATATTCGCGATGGCGGTTGATAAATCGGGCAAGCTGCTGGTCGGGATAAGCGGCAGGCGATGTGCGCTGTGCAGACTTGACGGCGGCAAGCTTGTTACGCTGTATGAACCGAATGACGCGATGTATATTTTCGATATAAAAGTTGCCGATAACGGCGAGATATATCTGGCGACGGGGCCGCAGGGGAAGATTTATCAGTTAAACTCGGCCGGGAAAAAAGCGAAGGTCCTTTATGACAGCACCGATAAAAATATATTGTCGCTGGCGATTGCTAATGAAGGGACGATTATCGCCGGCAGTGATACGCGGGGACTGGTTTATAAAATTGATGTCGAAACCGGCTCGGTGGAAGTGCTTTATGATACCGAGCAGCCTGAGGTGACGTCGGTGCTTGTAACGCCGCAGGGAGATATTTACGCATCGGCTACTTCGGCGCAAATGGTTGCGGCGCAGAAGCAGTTCGCGCAGCAGATTCCTCTTGCGGGTCGGCCGGAAGTGACCGGCGAGCAGGATTCGGATGATGAGAATGAAACGTCCGGCGGTTCGATGCAGTTGAAAATCGCCAATACGAAAAAAACCGACTCGGGCGATGGGCAGCAGGAGCGTGCGAGCAGAAAATTGCCCAAGCCCGATATGGTTAGTCATATCTATAAAATTTCAGCAGACGGATTTGTGACGGATGTTTTCGCGCAGGCGGCGGTGCTGTTTACGCTCGATGAACAGAATGGCCAATTGCTGCTCGGCACCGGCAATGAGGGTGAGCTTTTTACGATTGACCCGGCCAGCGAGGATTCGGCTGTTATCTATAAAGACGAGCAGGCTTCGCAGATAACGGCGATGGCGGTAGTAGATAATGATATTTATATCGGTACGGCCAATCCTGCCAAGCTGATAAAAATCGGGTCGGGACTTGCAAAGCAGGGGACATTTACATCGGGACTTGTGGATGCGGCGCAGCCGGCCGATTGGGGCAAACTGCAAATTGACGCTGATATTCCCAGGGGCACAAAAGTTATGGCGGCTTCGCGAAGCGGCAATGTGGGTGATATGAACGATGCGACTTTTTCCCAGTGGACCGAGGCGGTTGAAATTGACGGGCCGGTGCAGTTACGATGCCCGATGGGAAGATTCTGCCAGTATAAACTGATTTTGTCCGGTGACGGCTCGAACAGTCCGGTTGTTCGCGAGGTTGCAGTTTCCAGCGTAATCCCGAATCTTGCACCGAATGTAAAAGAGGTGACGGTGACACGAAACGAAGAGGCGGAAAAACAGGGA
>JBBABK010000066.1:0-9285 GCA_041657685.1 Phycisphaerae bacterium
CGGAGGCGACAATTACTATTAACCGCCATCAATTCCGGCCGCTCGGTTTGGGTTATGCCAATCTTGGCTCATTGATGATGAGCCTGGCTCTGCCGTACGATTCGAAGGAAGCCAAGGCGATTGCCTCAGCTATTACCGCGATTATGACGGGAACGGCTTATACGGTCAGCGCGGAGCTTGCGAGGATTAAAGAGCCGTTCGATGAATTTGCGAAAAATAAGGAATCGATGCTCAAGGTGATTAATATGCACCGTGAGCACGCCAATAATATACCCGAATCGCATTGCCCGGATTATTTGCGAAACGCGGCCAAGGATATTTGGGCTGAAGCGTTCGATTTGGGAACGAAGGTCGGTTTCCGCAACGCACAGACGACCGTCCTCGCGCCGACGGGCACGATTGGTTTTATGATGGACTGCGACACTACCGGCGTCGAGCCGGATATCGCACTTGTGAAATATAAATTATTGGCCGGCGGCGGGATGTTGAAACTGGTCAATAAGACCGTGCCGATGGCACTGGAACGGCTCGGCTACAGCGCCGATGACGTTAAAGAGATTTGTGATTATATAGATGAGAACGAGACGATTGAAAACTCGCCGAAACTGCACGTCGAGCACGAGGCGATTTTCGATTGCGCGTTCAAGCCGCGAAACGGCACCCGTTCGATTGCATATATGGCGCATATAAAAATGATGTCGGCCGTTCAGCCGTTTATTTCCGGCGCGATTAGCAAGACAATCAATATGCCTAAGGATTGCACCTCCGAACAGATTACAGAGGCATATATCGAGGGCTGGAAGCGGGGACTCAAGGCGGTGGCGATTTATCGCGACGGCTCGAAGCTGCTCCAGCCGGTGCAGACGAAAAAACACAAAGACGCCTCGGCCAAACCCGAGGTTGTTGCAGCCAGGCCCTACAGGCGGAGACTGCCCGATACGCGTAAGAGCATTACGCATAAATTTTCAGTTGCGCAGCACGAAGGGTACCTGACGGTGGGGCTGTATGAGGACGGTCAGCCTGGTGAGCTTTTTATCACTATGGCCAAGGAAGGCAGCACCGTCGGGGGCCTTATGGACGTAATCGGGACGTGCACCTCGATGGCTCTGCAATACGGAGTGCCGCTTATTACGCTGGTCGATAAATTCCGTCACGCGCGGTTCGAGCCGGCCGGTATGACAAGTAATCGTGACATCCCGTTCGCCAAGAGCCTGATTGATTATATTTTCTGCTGGATGGGCTGCCAGTTCATACCGGGTTATACCGAGCAGAATACGCCGAACCGCAACGTCACCCCGGCTGCGGAAAATAAAAACACCACTACCGCAAAACAGCTTGTCGAAAAGACCAAGGACCTGGCACATAAAATTGTCGAGGCGAAAAACAAACCGGCCGCGACAAAAATTCCTCTAAAACTTAAGGCTCCCGTGCGCGAAATGACGCCGGCTAAGGGCAGATTGTCACAGGCCGCCGACAGAATAATGGAACTGGTCGGCATTGCCTCGCCGGACAGTGACAATGAAGGGGAAGGCCAGCAGAAAATTATGCAGCAGTTCAACGCCCAGTTCCAGCACTTCCAGGACGACGCTCCTGCCTGCGATATCTGCGGCTCGATTACCGTCCGCAACGGTACGTGCTATAAATGCTACAACTGCGGAAACTCGATGGGCTGCTCATAAAAGTTGATAATTGATTAATGATTATTGGTAATCGGCGATTTCTTTTTCCAAATCAAACGGGATAAGAATATGGCAAGTCGCGTATTTATTCTCGGAGCCGGCTTCTCGAAACAAGCAGGTATGCCTTTAGCTACTGAAATAACACCTTTTCTCCTGGATAAATTCAGAAAATACGATATTCAAGAAATGCTTCAGTGGTTTGAATTTCTTAAACAACGTATCGACTGGCTTAACCAGAAATCGAGTTCACTTGAGAATACAATAAATATAGAACAGGTTTTTGATCTTGCTAAATTCGACATTGAAAGCTGGCGATTAAAGCAACATAAATGTCCTCTCGGTAGAAATGCCGGCGACACACCTTGGGGTGTTGCTGAGGGTATAGATACATGGCTAAGTTACATGGAAGAAGATCTTGTTGAAATAATCCATGAGCAGCAAAAAGTGGCGGAAAACAACATTCAAACAATTATTAATTTTGCCGAATGTTTAAGAAAAGATGACGTCGTATTAACCTTTAACTACGACACACTTCTTGAAAAGGCTTTTTTTCTGATTGGTAAAAAATGGAATCATGGATTTCAAAAAGACCAGAGTTCCGGCGTTACTATCTGCAAAATGCATGGTTCGATAGACTGGTTGATAATGCGAAGAAATACATCGTCGCACTTTAATACAATTAAGTTATTGTTTCGGAAAGAGGATAAAAATAGGAATAATCAACAGGATGAAAAGCTTACAGGTGAATTGGAATATGACTATGAACTTGCCCGAATATACAACGATAAGCTTGAAGCATTTGTTAGAGGAAGACATTTGCAACATCAAAATTCGCAATTTTTATTTGCTTTAGCTGGCTTAGGCAGTTACAAACCTCTCCACCGCGTTCCGGGAATGGGTGTGGTATGGCTTAATGGTATGAAAGCCCTTTTGGATACTGAACAAATATATGTGATTGGGTTTTCACTTTCTTCTTTCGATAATATGGCACGGCTGCAGTTTGCTGGCGCAATGTGCAGTAGGGAGGATAAGAAAAAATCTCGTCCATCTGTAACAATTATTGATCCTCGTGCTGATGATTTGATAACGGAATTCAAATCGTGCTTCGGCTCAGGAACCTTGATTGAGCCGCGAAAAAAGAGGGCAGAGGAGGTAGTTGATTGGTCGGTCGAATTAAAATAGTGGCAATGCCGTAAAAATACTTGATGCTGGATTCAAAAGTAAAAAAGGCCGGGGATGATTCCTCGGCCTTTTAATTTCGTCTTGAATTTCTGCGATTATTTTCTGCGTCTTAATAGTGCGATCGCGCCCATCGCGAGCAGACTAATCGTCATCGGTTCAGGAGTGACAATAATACTGCCCGAGGAAATTATGTCTCCGCCGCTTTGGTTTCCGATAAGCCCTAAATTATTGACAGAGTCGTAACTGCCCAATGCGGAAGCGACCAGGCTCAGACTATTACTGTATTCCTGAATTACGAATTTCCAGGTTTCGCCTGCCTCGAAGATACCATCGACATTCATGCTTTCGTAGACCAGAGGCGTGTTAATCCCGAGGTAATCAATCAGAAAAGCTTCCTGGCCGTTGATCAGCGTAAGGTCGTCATTAGTGATACTTGTCTCCGGGTCCGAGACGTAAGTAACCTCTTCAAAAGATAAGTCGGTCAGATTAGTGATTGTCACCTCGATGTTCTGGCCGCCTTGGTAGTCTCGTGGACAAGGGGTATAAGTGGTTTCTTCCCACGAGGCAGATATCAACTCCTCTATCGGAAAACCGACGCCAATTTCATGTGTCCACGGTCCGAGCAAAGGGTCCTGGCCTGATGGATTATCATCAGTGTCATATTCGGACAACGGTACAGCTAAAGCAGACGAAATAAACAGAAACATCGCACAAATAAAAATAACAAAGATTTTCTTCATTAGAACCTCCTCGTCCCTTATTAATAAAACTCGCTTTTCATCCGAGGGTTTTTGCGCCCTCCCTGTATTGATTATCGCCCAGCCGTTGAAATTGTGACCGAGCGTATTTCATTACATTAAATCTATTTGTAAAGGATAGCAATTCATCAATTACTCTGACAGCACTGTTGCTGTCATCGGTTTCGAGGACAATCGAGCTGTCGGCAGCCGCGGCGAAAATGTTCAAAAACCTGAAGGAGCAGTTCTTCCCGGCCGTTAGCTTCGAGTTTTTTAAATAAGCGGCCCAGGTGCGTTCGAATTGTGGCGACGGAAATATCGAGGTGCAGTGCGATTTGTTTGTCCGTACAGCCCGAGAAAAGCAGCTTGATGATTTCCCCTTCTCTGGGCGAAAGTGCCAGTTCTTTTACAAGCCCAATCCATTCTGTCTGGGAAAAAATAGAATAATCGCTTGTGGCTGACGAAGGACACATTCCTACTATCCTCTATACCCTTATTTACTTTTCAATATATCTTTTAAACAGTGACAACTCAATTAAAAAGCAAAAATATATCTAAAATCCGGTCTGGCTGCCGAAAAACATAGATTTTGTCACCAGCTTTTTCTTCGCAACAAGCCTAACGCTCCCAAGCCAAATAGAAAAATCGTCGCCGGTTCGGGCGCGGCCGCTGATGAAGTAAAAGCCGCTGTGGCGGTTAATATATTAGTTGCCGGCGAATAATTCTGGTTGGCAAAACTGTATGAGAAACAAGCCTCATCCTCGATAACCGCACCGCCGAGCGCAGCACCGCTTATGGAGACGCCGTCAAAGTAAAACGTTCCGAGATTCATCGCGCCGAAGCCGTAAGGCGATACGTAACCGGAATCAAAATCGAACTGAATTAAAGGAGTGGTGCTCGAATCCTGCTCATCGGCGAAGAATTTAATCGTTCCGCCGCCGGTTTGGCCGCCGTAAATAGTTCCCGTATATGCGACATCATGCATAATGAAATAAGCGTCATTATATATAGTGCCGAGGATATTCAGATTCAGGCCCGTTTTTGCATCGGACCACTCCGCGGAAATCTGGTCGGCTGTAAAATCAATCGTGAACATCGGCGGCGGCAGAAAATTTCCGGCAGTGGGGTCTTCGAAGGTCATTATAGTTACAGCTTTTGTCCGCGTTGCAAAACCTACTACTATTAAAAAAGCAATTAAAATTTTAGTATTAACTTTTGACATTTTTGTATTCCATCAAGGTCCAAAGTGCGGAGCGGTTATTTGCCCCGCACTTGCAAACCGTTGCTCCGTTACGCTTTTCGTTTCCTCCGGAGAAGCGTCAGACTTCCCAGTCCGAGCAGTGCAATCGTCGTCGGCTCTGGAACAGCTGCAAAATAGCTATCCGAAAATTCGTATGGATCAAGATCATCTCTGTTATCCCATGCCCAGTTAGTCATATCTAATGTCAGTTCTATGGTATAAAAACCCTGGTTGGCAGGAGAAGTCTGATTTTCTGTGAGCTGAAACAGGCCTGTAAAACTGCCGTTGACACCTGTTGGATGGTTGAAAGCTTCGATAATACCCGAGTTTTCTACGCCTTCAAGTCCGGAAGCAGTTAAAGAAAGGTTGTACTCATGCCATATACCGCCGTCATTTGTATTGTCGTAAACACTGAAACGACCTGTGTCATCGACAGTTGTATTCTCGCCTGTAACGCTAAAATTAAATTCTGTCCAGTATGTCCCGTCCCAATTATCAAATTCCATACTGACTGAGGTATCGGTACTGCCGTCGTCGTCGTAAATCTGCATAAAGCCAACTCCCGTATTCCCTCGGGTGTTTCCATAGCCTGCGGAGCCTTCTGTACTATACCACCATGAACCCATGATAATATTGTAGTTATCATCATACGCTTCATAATCATTGACTATATACAATGCTAAGTCACGGTTGCTGATAGTCACTGTGTCAGTAGAATTGGTTTGTGCTTGTGCGTCCGCCAAAGTGTCATAGCGCATAACTGTACCGGTATAGCCAAATCTATCGGTACTTATTGCTCCCGCAGTTACTGCTATGGCAGGCGAAGCCAATGTCATAAAAAATGATATTAAAGCACAAGTTATAATTAGCTTTCTCACTTTCTTTCCTTTCCAAAAGATGTTTTTAAAATTTTTCCCTTTCTTCAGTTTGTGAATAATGCTTTTTAAGAACGAATCTCCTTTCTGCCGAATTAGTCATTCCATAACGGCGTTCAGTTTTCTTCTTTTTGAAACCGCAAATATCTTGTTATCGCGACGGAATAACTGTCGCGGCTGCTCTCAAGCCGGTTTTGGTTACGCATTTTTGAATAATCAAACCCGGCTTCAAAAGAGGAGTAGAGAGATACTAATTTTTTAAAAAATCCCGTCCTTCCATAATTTCCCGACCGCCCTAATCTTCACATAACATTGATTTTTTGGTTCTGGGTTAACAGCCTTAGCAGCCTGGTTAAAATCATTACATCTGTGTTCGTATCAAAGACCGCTGATACTCCGAGACTTCGCGCTGACAGTTCAGCTTCAATATCTCCGAAATCAACAATCGCGACTGTGGCAACGAAATAACCATAATTTTGAACCATTCTGAACAACTCCCCGTCAGGCATGTCCTCCAGGTCCCACAGGCCCAAAAGTACGGTCGGACTTTTTTCACGAATCTGCCGCAGTGCTCCAAAGCCTGTATCAGCGTTGCAAAGGTTTGGTACTTTGCTTTTCAGGCCGTTAAAAATATCTTTCATACCCGCCATCAGGACATATCCCTGTAATAAATTCATAGCTTGCCGCTTTCAAAGGTGTTAATGGTTTGAAAACTCATTGGCAAAAGATGTGCCAACCAGAAAAAAGGGGGCTAAAATGTCCATAAATGCTTTGGTGTGAGCATCTTATATTTAACGCACTGAACTCAACCTGTTTTGTGGATATCCGGTGTCGGAGTAACCATTATGGCAAATAGATAATCAGGTTTTAATTTGTAAACAATTCTACAAACAGGATTTGTGTTGAATTGGCGGAACCGCCCGATAGATGCAATAATGGTAATAGATTTCCGGGTATAGCAAGTCGCCTATTTTATCCAGATTGCCGCCCTTGTCATTGTTGATTGCGGAAGCTTGTTTGAGAATTCTGTCCTTTGGCCCGGGACCTTAAAGAGATGTAAAAAATGTAGAAAATCTGCCTTGACAGGTCCGTAGCAAATGCTAAAATTCGTAGTTTTCCGTGAAAATAGGAATTGTCTATGAAAAGCTTTATGGCAAAAAAGGAACAGGCTGAGCACAAATGGCTGCTCATCGACGCAGAAGGTGCGGTTTTAGGCCGAATGGCGGCTAAAATCGCCCCGATATTGATGGGCAAGCACAAACCGACATACACGCCGCACGTCGATGTCGGTGATTTTGTGGTGGTAGTGAACGCCGACAAAATCAGGCTGACCGGCCGAAAAGAAGAGACCAAGGAATACGACTATTACACGCTGTATCCCGGCGGGCACAAGTACGTCAGCTTTGCCGAGATGATGGAAAAGAAGCCTGAAAAGGTAATCGAATTGGCGGTCAGGCGAATGCTTCCCAAGAATAAAATTGCCCGGCATATGTTGAAGAAACTCAAAGTTTACCGCGGCCCCGAACACGAGCATCAGGCGCAGCGGCCGGAAAAAATAGAACTCAATTAAGAACGAGAGACAATATGGCTGAAACAGTCGAAAGCGTTGCAGGTGAAGTGCTGAGTATCGGCTCGGCAGCAGCTGAGAAGAAAACCGAGACCAAACCTGCTGAAAAACCAGTAAGAGGCGAACTTAAAAGAGGTTTTTGGTGGGGCACCGGCAGACGAAAAAGCAGTGTCGCACGCGTCCGCATCAGACCGGGCGAAGGCAAGCTGGTGATAAATAAAAAAGAGTTGACCAGTTACTTTGACCGCCTGCAGGACCAAAACGCAGTCCTGTCTCCTCTTAAAGCGGTTGACGCGGCCAAGTCGTTCGATATTTTTATCAACGTCAAGGGCGGCGGTACTACGGGTCAATCCGGTGCGGCCAGGCTCGGTATCGCCAGGGCGCTGCGAAATTACGACAGCAGCCTGGTACACGTCCTGCGTGAAGGCGGACACCTGACGCGAGATGCGAGAATGGTCGAAAGGAAAAAGCCCGGCCAGTCCGGTGCAAGACGGAGGTATCAGTTCTCCAAGCGCTAATTGCAAATCATTACAAAGCGAATTACAATGGCCCCGTCGAGCAGAACACGGGGCTTTTTTTATAAGGAGTTATTATGGTCAGGGTAGCTATTATCGGCGCGAGCGGTTACACGGGCCTGGAATCCATCGAAATCATCAATCGGCATCCGCAGGCGGAGCTGACGTATCTTACCGCCCTGCCGCAGGAGTGCGGCCACGCGGAAAAAATCTTCAGCCGGCTCAAAGGCAGATGCGATATGCAAATCGAGCCTCTGGATATGAAAAAACTTGCCCGGCTGGCCGACGTTGCGCTTTGTTGTCTGCCGCACAAGGTTTCGATGGGTTTCGTGCCAAAGCTGCTCGACGCGGGCGTCAAAGTAATCGATTTCAGCGCGGATTATCGAATCAAGGACGCGAGCCTGTACGAAAACTTTTACCAGGTCGAGCATAACGATACCGCGAATCTCAAAAAAGCGGTGTACGGGTTGCCGGAACTTTTCCGCGAAAATATAAAAGGCAAAGACCTCGTCGCAAACCCCGGCTGTTATCCGACCGGTTTTGCGCTTGCCGTCGCCCCGCTGCTGAAACACGATTTAATCGAAGTCGATTCCATAATAAATAGTGCTGTAACGGGCACCAGCGGCGCAGGTAAAAATCCGTCTGTGAAATTCCATTTCCCGAATATGAACGAAAACTTCTTCGCGTACAGCATAGGCACGCATCGCCATATGCCGGAGATGGAACAAATCGCAGGTGAGATTTCCGGCAGGCAAGTAAACGTTTTGTTTCAGCCGCACGTAGGCCCGTTCGACCGTGGGATTCTTTCGACGGTGTATTGTCAGCCAAAACAGAGCGTCACCGGCAATAAGCTGATGACGATTTACGAAGAGTTTTATCAGGCCGAGCCGTTTGTACAGATTTGCAACGAAAGCCCGGCCGTCAAAGACGTCGCCGGCACAAATTACTGCCATGTTTTTGTTGCGCAGGCCAAAGGCAAAATCATCGCGCTCAGCGCGCTCGATAATCTCGTCAAAGGCGCAGCCGGCCAGGCCGTCCAGAATATGAATATCATCTTCGGCCTCGACGAAACACTTGGTTTGAAATAGAAAATATGGTATAATAATGTTTTAGCTGCGGGAGGTCTTCCTGATAAAGAACGGAAAAAAACTCGAAGAATTCGAACGCGAATTAGACAAAGAAGCGGATTTGTCCTACGAGGAGGCTTTAGCCGTTTACGAGGAGCTTTTCCAACAAGCCGTAGCCTCGGGTGCGATAAATTCCGAAAATATTATGGATGGCTTCGAGGTCGATATCCGAATTGCCAAGGCGTTGAACTCGCTGAAATGATAAACCAGCTTATCAGCCGAATTGCACGAACCCTGGATGAAAATGCCGTACCGTATATGATAATCGGCGGCCAGGCGCTATTGCTTTACGGTATAGTCAGGTCAACGCGTGATATCGATTTGACTCTCGGCATTGACAGTGATGATTATTCAAGAATCGCT